>JBIIOB010000087.1:0-7360 GCA_044337125.1 Bacteroidia bacterium | reverse complement strand
CAGCAAAAACAGCATATACGGAAGCATTGACTGTTAAGCCAGGTGAACAATATCCAACAGATAAAATAGCAGAAGCAGAAAAATTAATGGGTGATGTTGCCGCTGAAAAAGAACGTGCCGCAGTAGAAGCAAAATACAAAGCAGCTATTGCCAAAGGTGATGCAGCCATGACTGCAAAAACATACGCAGCAGCAAAAACAGCATACACGGAAGCATTGACTGTTAAGCCAGGTGAACAATATCCAACAGATAAAATAGCAGAAGCAGAAAAATTAATGGGTGATGCTGCCGCTGAAAAAGAACGTGCCGCAGTGGAGGCAAAATACAAAGCAGCTATCGCAAAAGGTGATGCAGCCATGACTGCAAAAACTTACGCAGCTGCAAAAACAGCATATTCGGAAGCATTGGCTGTTAAGCCAGGTGAACAATATCCAACAGATAAAATAGCTGAAGCCGAAAAGTTAATGGGTGATGCTGCTGCTGAAAAAGAGCGTGCCGCAGTGGAGGCAAAATACAAAGCAGCCATTGCAAAAGGTGATGCAGCCTTAAAAGCTAAAACATATGATGCAGCTAAAACAGCCTATAATGAAGCGATATCAATAAAAAATGAACAGTACCCAAAAGATAAAATTTCAGAAATAGATAAATTGTTGGAAGAACTTGCCTCTAAAAATGCCTCAGCAAAAGAAGTGGAGGAAAAATATAAAGCAGCAATTTCTAAAGCCGATGCCGCATTTACTGCTAAATCATACACAGATGCAAAATCTGCTTATACTGAAGCATCCTCAATAAAACCTTCTGAAAAATATCCAAAAGATAAAATAGCTGCTATTGATGCACTAATTGCCAATGAAGCAAATGCAAAAGAAAAAGAAGAAAAATATAATGCAGCCATTGCTGCTGCTGATCAAGCTTTTGCGGCAAAAGATTTTGCTAAAGCAAAATCATCTTATTCAGAAGCTTCTTCACTAAAAGCTACAGAGCAATATCCGAAAGATCAATTAGTGAAAGTAAATGCCTTACTTGCAGATCTAGCTAAAGGTAAAGCGGCCCAAGAAAAATACGATGCAGCTATAAAAACTGGTGATGATGCTTTGGTGGCAAAAGATTACACAACAGCACTTACTTCTTATAAAGAAGCGCAATCATTAAAACCATCTGAACCTTATCCAACAAACAAAATTGCCGAAGTGAATCGTGCAATAGAGGCTTTGGAAAAAGGAAAAGCGAAGGAGCAACAATACAAAGATTTAGTTGCTAAGGGAGATAAACTAATGGCTAGCAAAGATTATATAATGGCAAAGACTGCATTTCAAGATGCACTTTTGATTAAAGCAACTGAACAATACCCTAAAGCAAAAATTGCTGAAATAGAAGGTTTGATGAAAAAGGGCGGAACCACTACCACTGCTGTTGATCCCAAAAACAATAAAGATGATTTCAAAAGTGCATTAGCACAAAAGTATCCTGAAGGTATCACTGAAGAATCAGGTCGAGAAAACAATGCGAAAGTGACTAGAAGGATTGTTGTAAGAGGAAATGAAGGACATATGTATGTGAAAAAGGAGACTAGCTTTGGTGCAATTTATTACTTTAAGGATGATACTCCGATTACAGAACAAGAATATTTAAGAAATACAGAAGTAGAAAATAACTAATACAATTATTATGAAAAAAAATATTTTAACTGCAATTGCTGTTTTCATCAGCATATTGGGTTTTGCTCAGTCTGATGTTGAATTGAAATTAACCTTACGCGATGGAAATGTAATGAGTGGAACCTCTAAAATTAGCAGTGTTTCATTGATTACAGACTATGGTAAACTTGATATTCCTATTAAAAATGTTACTGCATTGGACTTAGGAATCTCAACAGATAAAGCAACTACTGATAAGGTGGCTGGCCTAGTTAAGCAACTTACAAATTCAAGTGAACAAATGCGTAAATCAGCATATGAAGAACTAATAAAAATGGACATCAAAGCGATTCCTGCTATCAATTCAATTTTGTACTCCTCATCGAATGAAAGTGAGGTCGCTACTTATACTGATTATACAGCAGATGCGGCATTGTTAGAATTACAATCAAAGTATAATGTTACTGATGGATTTAGTTCAAAAGATGTTATTGCTATCGATTACGAATATTCAATGGGAGGGAAATATGAGTTTTCAAAAATTGATTTAAAAACTGAATATGGTACACTTTCTATTCCTAAAGAAAAGATTAAACATATTGATGTTTTGTACACTGGAGATGGTGCAGGTGATGATTTGACTTTTAAATTGTTAGCAACAAAACACATCAGTTCGAATACAAATGGTGGATGGTTGAAAACCGGTATAATGGTAAAAAATGGTCAAAAACTTACTATAACTGCTAATGGGGAGGTTACCTTTGCTAGTCTGTCAGGTAGTAAATATAAACCAGATGGAAGTATTGTAGGGTCTACAACCACTACTACTGATTCTTATGAAGGTGATTACAATTATGGTTCTACTTATCCAACCTATGGAAATGTTGTTTACAAAATTGGTGAAAATTCAACACAAGTTTTAAAGGCAGGAGCAAAATTTTCTGGAACTGTTCAATCAAGCGGAATGTTATATATTTCAATTTATGAAACGGTTTACAATGCTGCAAATGCTGGTAGTTACACCGTTAAAATTAGTTTAAAGTAGTATATGATTAAATGTTTTTATTGCAAAGCACTGACCCTATTGTTAGTGCTTTGTTTTTTGTCGAAAGTATCAATAAGTCAAACTGTTTATTCGAACAAAGAATATGCACGTTTAGGTGTTTTTGTTGGTATGACAAGTTCAAACCTATATCGAGATACTATTAATTATTCTTCAGGTATTTATTTTAGTGGAGGAATGAATTATGCTATGTGGTTAAACGATAGGTTGAATCTTGGAATAGATTTGCTCTATTCAGGGCGTTCAGTTAAAAAGGACAGTCCGATAATAAAATATCGTTTTGGTTATTTATCCATTCCAATTTATTTGCAATATAAGTTTAGTGAAAACTTTCGATTGAATTTAGGGATTGATTATTCAAAATTTTTGAATTCACAATATTCATTTATTGATGGAAGCAAAAAAAATGGGATGCACATCCAATCCTTCTCTTCGAATCTTGATAACGACTACGGGGTATTGGGTGGAATAGAAATGGATCTAAAGAAAGATTTTACTATTGCTGCTCGTTATACCTATTCATTGAAGTCAATTACGGATAATAAAAGTGCATATTTTGGCGTTTTTCAATTATCCTTTGGATATGTAATTAACCATTCCCACAAACAGCTATTTGGGAAAAAAAATATTGAATGATGATTATACGCTGTTTTCAATTTCTGTGTTTGCTCTTGCTATTAAACGCCTGTAATACATCCAATGCAGAAGGAAATGGTAAACCATTAGTTCAAAAACAAATTACAAGTACTACCAATACCTATTCCTGGTTAGGTTCATATTCCAGCAAAAATTCGATACAAAATAGAATCAATGTCCCTGAAGGCTTTAGCCGCACAAAAGTTGAAGCTGGTTCATTTGCTGATTGGCTTCGTAATTTGCCTCTAAAAGAAGGAAGACCATCTGTGAAATTATACAATGGGAATTTAAAAAGTAATCAGCATATTCATGAAGCAGTAGTTGATGTCGATGTGGGTACAACTGATATACAACAATGTGCTGATGCCGTAATGAGAATGCGAGCTGAGTATTTGTATTCTAAAAAAGATTTTAAAAATCTACATTTTAACTTTACTAGCGGACATTCAATTGGATTTGAAAAATGGAGTCAGGGCTATCGAACTCAAATAAAAGGAAACAATGTAAATTGGGTGAAAAGTGCTGAGAAAAATGATAATTATAAAACATTTCGTGCCTATTGCAATACGATCTTTAACTATGCAGGAACATCCTCTCTAAGCAAGGAATTAAAAAAGGTTGAAAATTTAAACGATATTCAAATTGGGGATGTATTTATAGTAGGAGGCTTTCCTGGACATGCAGTGCTTGTTGTTGATGTTTGCGAACAAATAAAAACTAAGAAGAAACTTTTCTTAATTCAACAAAGTTATATGCCTGCCCAAGAAATACATGTACTAAAGAATTTAAACAATTCAGCATTGAGTCCATGGTACAGTATTGAATTCGGAAATGAACTTGAAACTCCAGAATGGACCTTTCAAAAAAATCAGCTGATGCGTTGGTAAGTTATTTACCTTTTTTTGCTTTTTCTTTTTTTGCTTCTGCAGCTCTTTCTTCGTCTAGTTTAATGTTGTAACGGATGTCTTTCCAGTATTCTGCTCCGTAGCTAACAAAAATTTCGCTTCCAGCTTTAATATTTTTTTCTGCCTTAATCCAACCTCTGTTTTTCCAAACCTCATAACAAGCATTATTGTTAATGCCTTTTATGCGTGTTAATCCTTTTGCATCGTTTGCATATCGCGCCAATTCATTTGGTGTATAGTATGCATCAATGCAAATTTTCTTGCTAACAAAAAACGCATAACCATAAATATCCTTTTCTGCTCTTTTATCTAATTCTTTCTCGGTAATAATTTCTCCTAAATATTCTACAATACGCTCACCTTTTTTTATATCACGTTTGGTGAATAATCCTTTGCCTGCTCCTGGTATTGAAGATTTTTTTACTACTAAATCGTTGCTCATTTGTATTTTTATTTGAGGCGTAAAAATAGCAAAATATTGCGTTTAAATGGGGATATATCAAAATTGTTGATAAACAAATTTGTCCTAACCTTCGAAGGTTAATGAAATCAGGAATACTTTGGAATTAAGCTTATCTATAGAATTTGAATAGATGGTATTGTCCTTAATGAGTAAGTTTTTTGTTCCAACGGATAGTTTTCCTTCGATTGCGAATTTAAAGTATTGGAGATAAAATTCGGCACCAGCTCCTACCTCATATCCAAAATCATCTCTTTTTAATTTTACAATTTGTTCGTTCGGGTCCGAACTCGTTTGTGTTTTTCTTTTCGAAGCTAAATCTAGACTGTAGCTCCATCCTGCAAGAATATAGGCTCCAAAATTCCCAACTCGTTTTGAGCGAAGTTTTAAATCAATCGGGAAATTTAAAAAAGTTGATTCAATTGTTTTTTTACGAGCAATGGTATCTACGCCTTCAAAATAATATTCTAAGTTACGTTCTGCAAAGGATAAACTAGGTATAAATCGAAGTGTAACGTATTTATGCAATCTTAATTCAGAAACAATACCTAAGTTGAATCCTGTTTTAGGTGAGGAGTGTATCCATTTTAGTGAATCAAAACGTTCGAAATGCTCTGCATTTTGAATCATGAAATTGGTTCGGTTGACACCAATGGTAAAGCCAAAATGTAATTTTTCATTGTAATAGTTACTAAGATTTCCTCTTTCACTTGACTCTTGCGAAAATGAAACAAGGCTAAGGAAGATACTTGTAACTATTAGGATATGTTGGATTACTTTTTTCAAAATCTGTTTAAGTAACGTAATTTATTTAATTATATTTTATTTGGTACCAATATATATAGATGCTATTCCAAAAGTTACAGGTATGCTTTTGCAATTTTTAAAACCAGCTTTCCTTAAAATGGCCAAAAAGTCGTCTCCATCAGGAAAAGCATTTACTGATTCTGGCAGATAAGTGTATGCAGATGCATCCTTTGAAAATAATTTTCCAACTGCAGGTGTAATGTATTTAAAATAGAAGTTATAAAGTTGTTTGATTGGAAATTTTTTTGGTTTCGAAAATTCTAACACTGCAAAAGTACCTCCATGATTTATTACTCTATAAATCTCTTGAATTCCCTTTTCTAATGTTTCAAAATTTCGAACACCGAATCCTACTGTTACCGCATCGAACGTATTGTTTTCGAATGGTAAGTTTTCAGAATCGCCTAACTTTAATTCTATTTTATCAGTAAGATTAAGTTTCTTTATTTTCTCAACCCCCAGTTTTAGCATTCCTTCAGAAATATCAACTCCAATAACTCTATCTGGATTCAATTTCATCGCTTCAATTGCAAAATCACCGGTTCCTGTAGCAATATCTAAAATGTTTTTTGGTTGGTTGTGAGCGATTAATTGAATTGTTTTTTTTCTCCATCCTTTATGTATTCCCAGGGAAAGTAATTGATTTAAGAAATCATATTTTGGTGCAATGTTATTGAACATTGTTGCCACTTGTTCCTTTTTACTCTCTGTAGAGTTTTTATATGGTATTACTTTTTCAGCCATGATAATGGTATAACAATTTAGTATTGTTATAGTTTAAGCTTTTGTGCTTCTTCAAGCAATTGTTTTTTGTCGATAGGAACTACTCCTACTTTTTCGCAAACTAATCCACCTGCAAGGTTTGATAAGGTTGCGATGGTTGTTGGATTTAATTTAAGCGCAAGGCAAAGTGCAGCAATACTCACAACAGTATCTCCTGCTCCTGATACATCCATAATATCACGAATGTGAGCAGGAATTAATGTTTTTGATTTTGAAGTATGAAAATATACTCCTTTTTCAGATAATGTAATAAGTGCTGATTCAATTTTCTGTTTTTTAATGAACGAGTCAACTATTTTGGTTAGTTCAGCTGTTTTGTTAACATCAAAATCTAACTTGAGACCTTCTTTCAATTCCTTTAAGTTTGGCTTAAAGAGAGTGACTCCAGAATAAGCCATGAAATTCTTTTTCTTTGGATCAACAACCGTTGGTATGTTTTTTTGTTTTGCAAGTTTTACAACATTGCTAATTAAATCGGCAGTGATTACACCTTTGTCATAATCTTCAAAAATGATTACATCAATTTTTGTATCAGTAATCAATTTTTTTATTTTGGATGTCAGTGCCTCTGTTTCCTTTTTATTAATTGCTGATTCAATTTCTTCGTCAATTCGAAGCATTTGATGGTGATTCCCAATGATACGTGTTTTTACTGTAGTAACACGATTTTCGCTTTTAAGGATACCATCAGCAGTTAACTTTTGTTTTTTTAATAAGCCATTGAATACATTCGCATTGTCATCGTTTCCTATTACAGCACAAAGAATAGGGGTTGCACCCATTGCTTGAATGTTTAATGCCACATTTGCTGCACCACCTAATCGGTTTTCTTTTTTGTTGACAGCAACAATAGGAACGGGTGCTTCCGGAGATATTCTGGATACATTTCCCCACATATATGCATCAATCATAACATCCCCAATAATTAAAACATTGAGTTTGTTGAATGATTTAAAAGTTTCTTGGATACTCATTTATTTTAGTTTAGCCAATGCTTCTTTAACTCGTTTAACTGATTCAATTAATCGGTCTTCTGAAGTTGCATATGAAAAACGAATGCAATTATCAT
>JBIIOB010000086.1:0-7438 GCA_044337125.1 Bacteroidia bacterium | reverse complement strand
ATGTGAGCAGCAATCCCAATATTTCTTGTATATTTTAAATCTGACATTTCAGTTGTGTGTATTATTGATTAAAATCTAAAGTGAGAGAATGCTTTATTCGCATCAGCCATTTTGTGAACATCTTCTTTCTTTTTGAAAGCAGCACCTTCTTCTTTAGAAGCTGCGATGATTTCACCAGCTAATTTTTGAGCCATTGATTTCTCATTACGTTTACGAGCGTAAAGAATCATCCATTTGATACCCATTGATACTTTTCTTTCAGGACGGATTTCTGAAGGAATTTGAAAAGTAGCACCACCAACTCTGCGGCTACGAACCTCAACAGATGGAGTAACATTGCTTAATCCTTTTTTGAATACTTCTAAACCATCTTGTTCAGTACGTTTTTGAACTACATCGATAGCTTCATAAAATACTTCGAAAGAAGTGTTTTTTTGACCATCGTACATTAAGTTGTTTACAAAACGCGTTACCAACACATCATTAAATTTAGGATCTGGCAACAGAATTCTTTTTTTAGCTCTTGACTTTCTCATTTTAGTCTTTTGAAATTACTAGTTTTCTAATTATTTTTTCTTAGCAGGTGCAGCTGCTGCTCCTTTTTTAGGTTTTTTAGTTCCGTATTTAGAACGTCTTTGGTTACGACCTTCAACTCCTGAAGTATCTAATGCACCACGAACGATATGGTAACGAACACCTGGTAAATCTTTTACCCTTCCACCACGAATCAACACAATCGAGTGTTCTTGTAAGTTATGCCCTTCTCCCGGGATGTATGCAGTAACCTCTTGTTTGTTTGTTAAACGAACACGGGCAACTTTACGCATTGCCGAATTTGGTTTTTTTGGTGTAGTTGTGTACACACGAGTACAAACTCCACGTTTTTGTGGACTAGATTCAAGAGCTGCAGATTTACTTTTGTTAACCGCTCTAGATCTTCCTTTACGCACTAATTGCTGTATTGTAGGCATTTTTCGGTTTTATTTTTTAATCAATTTTTGTTATAAATAAAATACACCCCCGCTTTTTTGGGGAGGGCAAAGGTAAAAATTTTTTGTTACAAACAACAGTAAGTTGAAAAAAAATACACTTTTTTTCTTGCATATTTTGAATTTTAAGGATAAAAGAACCCCAAACCCTTATTCACTTTACTTCTTAGGTTTTAAAAAAGTTGAAAAAAAGTTGAACATTTATTGAAAAAAGCACATTTTTCAAAAAAAATGATAAACCTGTTTAAATTCCAGCTTTTTTCCTTAGTTTTAAAAAAGCTAATTTTTCCAGTATGAAATTCAAAATTCTATTTCTTAGTTTTTACGTATTTAACTCCCTATTTGGACAGCAAAATCCAACCTTCGGTCCTGAAATCCCTGTAAATTTAATTTCAGTGAATTTTGACGCCATGGAACCCCACCTTTCACCTGATGGAAATGCAATCTTTTTTAATAGTCTAAACGATGGAATAACCACTAGTCTCTATTATGGTGGCAAAATCAACGACAGTAGCTTTTCCTTGGTTGGTCAAGTACCTATTGTAAATCAACCAATCACTCCCCGATTGGATGCTGTAGCTTCTGTAGATACTGCCAACAATTTTTACTGGGTGTCAACTCGCAACTACCCTATTGATTTTGACAACCTGCACCGTATCCGGTTTCTTCAATCAGGATATACCAATTATGGCCGTGTGCATGGCGATTTCTACATTTATTCACCTGGCTGGTTAATTATGGATGCTGCCATTACTAATTTTGGGGAACAACTTTTCTATTGCAATGCTTTATTTAATGGCTGTGCTGGCGTACCTTGCAAAGCAGCCTTGGGAATTGCTGATAAAATAAACGACTCCACGTTTATGAAAAACACAAATTCATCAAGCATTTTGGCTGCAATTAACGATACCTCAAACTACATTGTTTATGCCCCACAACTAAGTCAAGATGGCTTGGAACTTTATTTCACTCGTCTATTACACAATTCTACCAATACCGAAATTTGTGTTTCCTCTCGACTAACCACCAGTTCGGCTTTCGGTACACCAAGTGTTCTTGTTTCATCTGCCACTGGCGAATTGCCTGAGGCGGCAACGGTATCGGCCGACAAAAGCAAAATCTATTACCACAAAAAACAAGGTGGGGTTTTTAAACTTTTTTTAAGGTATAGAAACATTCCTACAGCTATTCAAGCTAATTATAGAATTCAGGATTTCAAGATTTATCCAAATCCAACAAACAATAATATTCAAATTGAATTCGCTAAAAATGAACCATACCGGGTATTTATCACTGATTTGGTAGGAAAAAGAATAATGGAAACTTCAGTTGAAACTCAATTTACAACACTTAATTTGGAAGCTTTGCAGCAAGGAATTTACATGATACAAATACAAACTGGAAAAGAAATTTTCACTCAAAAATTAATTAAGAACTAGAAAGCTAAACGCCAATCACAACCATTTTTCCAATTGCTACAACCATAGGCTGTTTTTCCTTTAATAACTGTACCTTCATTACATTTAGGACAGATTGAAGGAGCACTAACATTAGACATCTCTTCTTTTTTTGTTTTCGCTTTTGTAGGACTCGCTTTTTTCTCTTCAAACTCGATATTAAAATCGGACGCTAATTTCAGGATTCCATCCTTTTTGCTTCCACCTAAATCAAATCCTTTAATAATTGGTGTTTTCCCTTTTTCAGCTAATGTTTTTAACTGTGCATCCGTCAGCTTTTTTCCCATTAACTCAAACGGTATTTTAAAATCACAACCATTTTTGAAATTGCTACAACCAAATGCAGTTTTGCCTTTCAGCAGTGTTCCTGATTTACATTTTGGACAATCAACCACATCAGAAGATTTCTTTATCGCTTTTTTCTCTTCCGATTCTACTGCAATTCGTTTTCCACTCTCATTCTTTACCTGCACCACCAAATCACTCACCATCTGCTTCATCTCTTGTAAAAACAATTCGGCTTGGTACTCCCCTTTTTCTATTTGTCGCAATTTAAACTCCCAATTACCAGTCATTTCAGCCGACTTCAATAACTCATTATTAATGGTATGAATCAGCTCCATTCCTGTTATCGTAGGAACAATGTTTTTACGTTCACGTTTTATATAATTTCTCCTGAATAATGTTTCTATAATTGCAGCTCGTGTGCTCGGGCGACCAATTCCATTGTCTTTCATTAAATCCCTCAACTCCTCGTCTTCCACTTGCTTACCTGCTGTTTCCATTGCACGAAGCAACGTTGCTTCGGTATAAGGCTTTGGTGCCGTTGTTTTTCCTTCTTTTAAAAAAGCTTCATGTGGTCCCTTTTCACCTTGCGTAAATTCTGGCAAAAGTTGAGTTTCTTCCTTTTCATCTTCTTCTGAAACAGCTTCCTTTTCATAAACAACTCTCCATCCTGCATCTAAAATTTGTCGGCCAGTAGCCTTAAACTCAATAGCTTTAACAGCACCCATTACTGTTGTATTTGATACTTCACAATCTTTATAGAATACAGCAATGAATCGTTTTGCAATTACATCATACACATTTGCCTCTGCTCCTATTAAACCTTGTGCTCTAACATCTGTAGGAATAATCGCATGATGGTCGGTTACTTTTTTATCATCAAATACTTTTGCTGATTTACGAATAGGCTCTGCTAATAATGGTTTAACCAATGTTTGGTAATTTACCATGCTTTGCATGATTCCCGGAATTTTGGGATACATATCATCGGGCAGATAGGTTGTATCAACACGAGGATAAGTCACTAATTTTTTTTCGTATAAATTCTGAATCGTTTTAAGTGTATCATCGGCCGAAAAGCCAAACTTCTTATTGCACTCCACTTGTAGCGCTGTCAAATCAAACAAGCGAGGTGAGCTTTCTTTGCCTTTTTTGGTTTCAACCAAGGTGATTTCAAAGGGCTCGGATTTAATTGAATTAAAAAGGTCTTCTCCTTTTTGTTTTTCATCGCCTACAAATCGGTCCATTTGTGCATTAAAAATAACATCGCGGTATTTTGTTTTTAATTCAAAAAACACAGCCGATTTAAATGCATTTATTTCTACTTGTCGCACCACAATCATTGCTAATGTTGGTGTTTGAACTCGTCCAACAGAAAGCACTTGACGATTCCCATTTCCGTATTTAATGGTATACAAACGTGTTGCATTCATCCCTAACAACCAATCGGCTGCTGCTCTAGAGTACCCTGCAAAATAAAGACTATCATAGTCTTTGGCATCTTTCAATTTTGTAAATCCCTCACGAATAGCTTCTTCTGTTAACGATGAAATCCATAAACGTTTCATTGGCTTTTTGCAATTTGATTTTGCAAACACCCAACGTTGAATCAACTCTCCCTCTTGGCCGGCATCACCACAATTAATGACCTCTTCAGCATTTTCGAATAAAGTGGAGATAATATTAAATTGTTTTTCAATTCCTTTATCGTTCTTCACTTTTATTCCAAATTTTAGAGGTAAAATAGGAAGCATGTTTAAGTTCCATTGGCGGTATGCCGAATCGTATTCGTGTGGTTCTTTCAACTCACATAAATGCCCAAAGGTCCAGGTAACCTGATAACCATTCCCTTCCCAATAACCGTCTTTTCGTTGTTTTGCACCAACAATTTCGGCTATCTCTTTTGCAACACTCGGCTTTTCGGCAATACAAACTTTCATTTAAAATAATTTTTCTAGAAAAAAATAAAACTCCTCTACGGAAATTTCATTTCATGGCGGTAAAAATAACACCTGCAAGTGCTATTCATAAAAAATGATTTAATGTTTTATCAACAATAAAGCAGTTTTTACATATTTCTATTAAATTTACTTCCTCTAAAAAAAGCAATTTATTGATTATGAAAAAAACACTTTTAGCAATTACACTTTTATTGCTTACGCTGACTTCTTTCGCAAAAGAGAAAAAACCTAAATTAGAAAAAGGCTTATATGCGGAGATTGAGACTACCAGAGGCAAAATTTTAATTCAACTTGAATTTGAAAAAACACCGTTAACTGTTGCAAATTTTGTTGGTTTAGCCGAAGGGAAAATAAAAAATAATGCAAAAGGAGAAAATGTCCCATTCTACAATGGATTAAAATTTCATCGTGTTATTGCTAATTTTATGATTCAAGGTGGCGACCCTGCTGGAAATGGAACAGGTGGTCCTGGTTATAAATTTAAAGACGAGTTTCATCCCGATTTAAAACATACTGGCCCAGGAATATTATCAATGGCAAATTCTGGACCAGGTACCAACGGTTCTCAATTTTTTATAACACATGTTAAAACTACTTGGTTAGATGGAAGACACACTGTATTCGGGCATGTAGTTACTGGACAAGAAGTTGTAAATGCTATTCAACAAGGAGATGAAATAATTGCTATTAAAATTATTAAAGTAGGAAAAGCTGCTAAAAAATTTAAAGCAGCAAAAGTATTTGCAGAATTAAATAAATAAAAATGATAGCAACGGTAGAAATTAGCATGTATGCATTAACGGATGATTATGCAAGTAAAGTAATCGATTTTATTCAGCGTGTAAAAAAACATCCGAACATTAAAGTGGAAGTAAATGGGTTGAGTACACAGCTGTTTGGTGAGTACGACTATTTAATGGATGTATTAAAAAAAGAAATGAAAACCGATTTCGAGAATGGCAAAGCAGTGTTTTTAATGAAGCTTGCAGGAAGTGAATTAACAAAAGAACAATTACCAGAAATTTTAAAATAATACGTATGAGCCAATTAATTGAATGTGTTCCTAATTTTAGTGAAGGGAACGATATGAACATCATCAAACAAATTACAAATGAAATTGAATCGGTTGATGGTGTTAAATTATTGAATGTAGATCCAGGTAAGGCAACAAATAGAACCGTTGTAACATTTGTAGGAAATCCACAAGCCGTTATTGATGCAGCTTTTCTTGCAATCAAAAAAGCGAGTGAATTAATTGACATGAGTAAGCACAAAGGTGAACATCCACGCATGGGTGCAACCGATGTATGTCCATTGATTCCTATTGCTGGCATAAGCATGGAAGAAACAGCGGAATACGCAAAAAAACTTGGTGAACGTGTTGGTAAAGAATTAAACATTGCAGTTTATTTATATGAAGCTGCACAAAAAAATAAAGAACGTAATAACCTTTCTGTAATACGTGCAGGCGAATATGAAGGTTTTTTCAAAAAAATAAAATTACCTGAATGGAAACCCGATTTTGGTCCAGCAGAACATTCTATCAAAGCAGGATCTACAGTAATTGGTGCGCGCGATTTCCTTGTTGCTTATAACATTAACCTTAACACCACCTCTACCCGTAGAGCGAATGCAATTGCTTTTGATGTGCGTGAAGCAGGACGTGTAAAACGTGAAGGCAATCCTGTTACAGGGAAAATTGTGACAGATGAAAAGGGAAATCCAATAAACATTCCTGGAACATTAAAATCAGTAAAAGCTATTGGTTGGTATATCGAAGAATATGGTGTTGCACAAATATCCATGAATTTAACCAATATCAACATTACACCTGTTCACATTGCATTTGATGAAGTTTGTCGCAGCGCAACTGAGCGAGGAATTCGTGTTACAGGTTCTGAATTAGTAGGATTAATACCATTAAAAGCGATGTTGGATGCAGGAAAATATTTCTTGCAAAAACAAAATCGTTCAATTGGAGTTTCAGAAAAAGAACTGATCAAAATTGCTGTAAAATCATTAGGATTGGATGAATTTGCACCTTTCAAAGCAGAGGAGCGTATCATTGAATATTTATTAAAAGACGATAGTAAAGCGCGATTAATAAAAATGAACCTGACTGAATTTGCAGATGAAACAGCAAGTGAAAGTCCAGCACCAGGAGGTGGTTCAATCTCTGCATACATCGGCTCCTTAGGAATATCCTTAGGAACAATGGTAGCAAATTTATCATCACACAAACCTGGTTGGGATGAGCGTTGGAAAGAGTTTTCTGATTGGGCAGAAAAAGGTCAGCACTACAAGAACGAATTATTAAAAATGGTGGATGAAGACACCAATGCGTTTAATAAAATCATGAATGCATTTAGCTTACCAAAAGCTACTGATGAAGAAAAGAAAGCAAGAACAGCTGCAATTCAAGATGCAACAAAATATGCCACAGAAGTACCATTTAAAGTTATGCAGTTATGCTACGACTCAATGGAAGTTATTAAAGCAATGGCCGAAGTAGGAAACCCGAATTCGGTGACTGATGCAGGTGTAGGTGCCTTATGTGCTCGATCTGCTGTAATGGGCGCATTCTTAAATGTAAAAATAAATGCAGCTGGATTAACAGATAAAGCTTTTGCAAAGAAACTTATTGCCGAAGGAAACGTAATAGAGGAAAGGACCAAGGCACTTGAATCTGAAATTCTAAAAACTGTCAATAGTAAAATTTAATGTATGCGATTATCACAACGAATTA
>JBIIOB010000085.1:0-7500 GCA_044337125.1 Bacteroidia bacterium | reverse complement strand
ACATAAATTTGGTGGGGAAGTGCAAGCTTCGGAGCACCGTGAGTACGGTCGTGCAAACCTATCGTTTGTGAAGGCAGACAATGAATTGTTTAAAGGCGTTAGTGATAATTCCCAAGTATGGATGAGCCATGCCGATACCATCACTAAAATTCCTGCAAACTATGAAATAATATCAAGTACAAAGGATGTAAAATATGCTGGATACCAAGTACAAGGCGAGCAAACCTATGGTATTCAATTTCACCCAGAAGTATATCATTCAACAGAAGGTTCTATTTTGTTAAAAAACTTTGTGGTTGGCATTTGTGGATGTAAACAAGATTGGACACCTGACTCATTTGTAGAAACTACTGTTACAGAATTAAAAAATAAAATCGGAAACGATAAAGTGGTGTTGGGATTAAGTGGAGGTGTTGATTCAAGTGTGGCTGCAGTATTGCTTCACAAAGCGATTGGAAAAAACTTATATTGCATTTTTGTGGATAACGGTCTGCTTCGTAAAAACGAGTTTGAGAGTGTTTTGGAATCATACAAACACATGGGATTGAATGTAAAAGGAGTGAATGCAAAAGATCGATTTTATGCTGAATTGAATGGTGTTTCTGATCCAGAGAAAAAACGAAAAGCTATTGGAAAAGTATTTATTGATGTATTTGATGATGAGTCAAAACAAATAGAAAATGTAAAATGGTTGGCACAAGGAACAATCTATCCAGATGTAATTGAGTCTGTTTCTGTGAAAGGACCATCCGCTACTATTAAATCACATCACAATGTAGGTGGTTTGCCTGATTTTATGAAGCTGAAAATTGTTGAGCCTTTAAATACACTTTTTAAGGATGAAGTAAGACGTGTTGGAAAAACATTAAAAATTGATGATGCAATTCTAAACCGCCATCCTTTCCCAGGTCCAGGTCTAGCAATTCGTATACTTGGAGATATTACTCCAGAAAAGGTACGAATATTGCAAGAAGTGGATGCTATCTTTATAAATAACTTAAAATCAAGCGGTTTGTATAAAGATGTTTGGCAAGCTGGTGCTATATTTTTACCAGTGCAGTCGGTAGGAGTTATGGGGGATGAGCGAACATATGAGAATGCTGTAGCATTGAGAGCAGTGACTAGTACAGATGGTATGACAGCTGATTGGTGTCATTTGCCTTATGAATTTTTAGGTGCTGTATCCAATGAAATTATAAATAAAGTAAAAGGAATTAATAGAGTTGTTTACGATATCAGTTCAAAACCTCCTGCTACAATTGAGTGGGAATAAAAAATAAAAATTGATCGCTAATTTTAATAAATATCTACTATCCTTTGCAGCATTTTATTTGTTGCTGTTTTCTGGTATTTCCTATTCTCAGGAAAAGGAATCTACCGAAGTTCATAAAACAAAAAGTTCTGCGATAATTGGAGGTGTAAATTATTATTTACATACAGTTGAAAAAGGTCAAACACTTTTTGCAATTGCGAAGTTTTATAAAATTGAGGTGAATGATTTGGTAATAGAAAATCCAGATGCAATTGATGGATTGAAGCCAGGTCAAGTTTTGAAAATTCCGATTCAAAAGAAAAAGGCAGTTAAATCAGAAGTAATTGATACAAGTAATTGTATTGTTCATATTGTTGAAAAAGGACAAACCCTTTATTCCATAACAAAACAATACAATGTAACAGACGAAGTTTTAAAAAAATTAAATCCAGAATTGTTAAATGGATTAAAAACTGGGCAAAAAATTTTAATTCCTTCTAACAAACCAAAAACAGAATCGACTCCAACGGTTGTTACAACAAATAAGGAAACAATAACATCAACAGGAACTAATTTAAAAGAAGTTGCTGTGGTTAATCAAACCAATCAAAAGTTGGAAGCTGCTGATCGCCTTCCTGCTCCTTCAGTTTACAAAGGAGAAATGAAAAAGGAATACAACGTTGCATTCTTTTTGCCTTTTCATGCCGATGAGGCCAACGCCATCGATTTAGAAGCTTTATTAAAAGGTGAAACTCAATTTCCAAACAAAACAAATGTAGCCCTTCAGTTTTATGAAGGAGCACTGCTTGCAGTCGATTCATTGAAAAAACTAAAATTGAATGCAAATATTACGGTATTTGATGTGGATGATCGTGATTCTCTGAGCATTGTTGCCTTGTTGAAAAAGCCGGAATTACTGGCAATGGACTTAATTATTGGTCCGCTTTATGGCGCCAGTTTTATGCCTGTGGCTAAATTTGCAAAAGAAAATAACATAGCAATTGTTTCTCCTTTTACACAGGTAAATAAAATTTTATTCGAAAATCCATATGTATGTAAAGTATCCCCATCTATCACTTTACAAATAGAAAAAATGGCTGGATATGTAGTTGATTCTTTTCAAACTCAAAATATTATTTTAGTTGCTGGGGGAGGTTTGGCAAAAGATATTTCCTTTTACAATTCATTTAAGAAAACTGCGAATGATTTATTCATGCAACGTGGAGCTTCAAAAGCCGATAGTATTAAAGAAGCAAAAGGTTTAGCTGGATTGCAAGCGCTATTGAGCACAACAAAAACAAATGTGGTGGTTTTACCTTCAAGCAATCAATCGTATGTAACCGATTTTATAAGTAAGTTATATGCCATGCGTGATAAATACAAAATTGTTTTGTTTGGCTTACAATCATGGATGAATTATGATAATTTGGATTTCGAGTATTTGAATGGAATTTCTTTGCATGTGCCATCTAATCATTTTATAGATTATGAAAATGGAACCACTCAGAAATTTGTTTTAGACTACCGCGCAAAATTTAAAACCGAACCCGAATTATTTTCCTTTCAAGGTTTTGATGTTACTTTTTTCTTTTTAAATGCTCTTCAACAAAATGGATCTGGCCTGCTTAATAATTTGGCTCAATTAAAATATACTGGTATCGAAACAAACTATCAGTTCTCTCAATTTCCTATTGATAGTGGGTTTGAAAACAAACATGTTTTTATCGTGAAGTACCAGGATTATAAATTAGTGAAAGCAAACTAATGATGCTTACCAAGGAAGAAATCACCGAGTGGTTTAAATTATTACAAGATTCAATTTGTTCGGCCTTAGAACTAGAGGATGGAAAGGGCGTTTTTGTTGAAGATAATTGGGTTCGTGAAGAAGGTGGAGGAGGTAGAACACGCATTATTCAAGATGGAAATGTGATTGAAAAAGGCGGTGTTAATTTTTCTGCAGTACATGGGGATGTTCCTTCGTTTTTGCAAAATGATCATGGTGCAGAGGAATTAAAGAAACATACCTTTTATGCAACAGGTGTTTCAATTGTAATTCATCCTATTAATCCAATGGTACCCATTATTCATATGAATGTTCGTTATTTTGAAATGAGCAATGGTGCATGGTGGTTTGGTGGTGGAATTGACCTAACACCCCATTATGTAAATGATGTGGATGCTCATTTTTTTCATTCCCAATTAAAAAAGGCTTGTGATCCATATGATATTAACTACTATCCTGAGTACAAAAAGTGGGCTGATGATTATTTCTTTATTCCTCATAGAAATGAAACAAGAGGTATTGGAGGCATCTTTTTCGACCGCTTAAATAAAAAAAGTAAAGAAGATTTATTTGCATTTGTTCAAGAGGTGGGATCTACCTTTGCACCCACTTATGTTGAACTGATGAAACGCAATAAAAATAAGCCTTATACGGAGGACCATAAGCAATGGCAATTGATCCGAAGAGGAAGATATGTAGAGTTTAATCTTGTTTATGATAAAGGAACAAAATTTGGCCTAGAAACCAATGGTAGAATAGAATCCATTCTTATGAGCTTACCCTTAAATGCTAGTTGGCACTACAATTATTCCCCTGCTTCCAACTCAGAAGAATTCCGCACATTATCTCTTTTAAAAAAAGGTATTAACTGGTAGAATTTATTTTTTACTAATCTGTGCAACTATACTGTTGCTTTTTTCATCTTACCTTTGATAATCAGTTCTTTAGAGCGTTTTTTGGACTACTTTTTATCTGACATTTCTTGACGAATGGAGATAAAAAACGAGGATAAAAAAAACTAAATTCGTAGGGAGTGAATGTTTAGCAAATACTTCTGAATTATGATAATATAGGCCTATTGTTGCTTTGTAATGGCTTTATTATAGTGAATTTGGGAAATTATGCTGAAAAACAGACTTCCAAGAATGATGATTATTTGGAGAATAATTAACTTGATCTTACTATATTTTTGAACTACTTCTTTTAATAATTTAATAGAAATGATGAAAACTACTACTACAAAAGTTCTTATGAGCATATTGACAATTATCTTGTCAATAGTGAGTATTAAGCCTTCTTTGGCTCAAGGAAAATCATTGTGGGCAATACCAGGAGTTGCTGAATCAAACAATTCCTATGGTATTTCTTCTAAAGATTGGATGGACTATGCCAATAAAACTAATTTGTTACTTGAAAAAGTAGATGAAAAAAGTTTTATAAACTACATTATCTTTTCTGCTGATGGAAATTTGGCCGATAGAAAATATTTTACCTCCTATGTAAAAAATAAAATAGCGAAAGATAAAGCAGAGTTAATTTACAGAGTGGGTAAAGGAACCATTGTAACTGCAGAGCAAGTGAATACCTTCTGTGCTTCCCTTCAACCTAAATATACCAATTACTTTACTGAATTTAAAAGGTACCGTGATATTATTGTAGCGGAAGAACAACAAAAAAGAACAAATCGCAGTCCTAATCCAATGCCTTTTAACTGTGGTTCTCCATGTACAAATCCTGGTTTTGAATCAGGAACTGGTTTTTGGGATTATTGGGGTGGAACAGCTTGTGCTACCTCCTCTGGTGATTTATGTAATTTAACAGCAGGGTTTGCTGCATCTGCACACGATTTAACAACAGTTGCTGATGGTTTTGATGCTACTGTAGGTGGTACTATTATGCCAGTAGTTCCTCCAGGTGGTGGAAACAATGCGATGATGTTAGGCGATGGTCCAGTTACAGGTGGTAATGCTTCACGTGCTGCCATTTCATTTACAGTTTCTGCTGCAAATGCAAATTTTACCTACAAATATGCAGTTGTATTGCAAGATCCTCAATCCGGTCATACCGATCCTGAGCGTCCATTTTTCCGTGTGAAAATTCGTGATGCTGCAGGAAACGTTGTCCAATGTGGTGATTACGAGGTATTGGCTAAACCACCAATGACAGGTTTTACTGAGACATCTTCAGGTAGCGGTGTATGGTATCGAAATTGGACAACTGTATTTATCCCTTTGAGTTCATACATTGGACAGTGTATTACAGTAGAATTTACTGTTGCCGATTGTTCTCAAGGTGGGCATTATGGTTATGCTTATATCGATGGCGATTGTGATCCATTACAAATTGTATCTTCTTCTCCAGCAATTTGCGGTGGAAATACAATAACATTAACGGCTCCTGCGGGAGGTGTTGCTTATAACTGGACAAATACTGCTGGTGGTACAACAGGCATTGTTGGATCAACCACTGGGCAAACTGCTACAGTTAATCAAGCAGGTACTTATCAAGTGTCAATTGAAATGGTTTCTGGCCCGGCTTGTATTGTTACTTTAAATATTACGGTTCCTTCTAATCCCGCCAATCCTGTTGCATCCTTTACCAATACAACAGTCTGTGTAGGAACACCAACCGTCTTTACCGATACATCAACTCCTGCAGCAAGTATAACTGCATGGTCATGGGATTTTAATAATGATGGAACATCGGATAGTAATGTCCAAAATCCTTCTTTCACTTTTGCTGCTGCAGGTTCATATCCTGTTACACTTACAATTACAATGGGACCATGTACTGCTACCATTACTCAAAATGTTTCTGTAAATCCAACTACTCCTCCTGTTATAAATCCTGCTGGACCATTTTGTATAAATGCTGCAGCTACCACCTTAACTGCTACTGTTGCAGGTGGTACATGGTCAGGAAATGGAATTACAAATGCAGCAACTGGTGCATTTGATCCTTCATTAGCAACTGTTGGAAATAATACTATTACTTATACCATAACTGGTGCTTGTGGTAGTTCTGATACCGAAGTGATTGTTGTTAATCCTTTACCAACTTCTGCTGCTGGTGCTGATATTACTATTTGTACGGGTAGTGCTGGAAATATTGGGACACCTACAACTGCTGGATATTCTTATTCTTGGAGCCCAACTACAGGTTTAAGTTCTTCAACTATTTCTGATCCAACCGTTACATTAACAAATGCTGGTGCTGCACCAGTTACAACTACCTATACAGTTACTACTACTTCAAATGGTTGTACAAGTACTGATGTTGTTGATGTAATCGTAAATACATTAGCAACTGCAAATGCAGGTCCTGCACAAACAATTTGTGCTGGAACTACTGCTACTTTGGCGGGTGCTGTTGGCGGTGCTGCAACAAGTGGAACTTGGGGTGGAGGTGCTGGAACATTTGCTCCTAATAACAATACGTTAAACGCAGTTTACACACCTAGTGCAGCTGAGGAAGCAGCAGGTTCTGTTACTTTAACATTGGTTTCTAATGATCCAGCTGGACCTTGTCCAGTAGCTACTTCAACTGTAACCATTACCATTAATCCAATTGCTACCATCGATGCAGGTGCAGATCAAACAACATGTATTGGTGGATCTATTACACTAGCTGGTATTATTGGTGGTGGCGCAACAAGTGGAACTTGGAGTGGTGGAACTGGAACGTTTGCTCCAAATGCAACTACTGCTGCTGCTGTCTATACACCTTCTGCAGCTGAAGAAGCTGCTGGTACTGTTACTTTAACTTTTACATCAGATGATCCTGCAGGACCTTGTGCTTCTGTTAATGATCAAATGGTAATTACAATTACTCAATTACCTACTGTTGGTGCTGGTTTAGACCAAACTATTTGTAATGGATCAACTGCAACACTTTCAGGTGTAATTGGTGGGGCTGCTACATCGGCAACCTGGAGTGGTGGAACAGGTACATTTGCACCTTCTAATACTTCATTGAATGCAGTTTATACGCCAAGTGCTGCTGAGGCTGCGGCTGGAACAGTAACTTTAACTTTAACCACAAATGATCCAAATGGACCTTGTGTGGCTGTAACTGATCAAATGACGATTACTATTAATCCAGTAGCAACTATCGATGCAGGTGTGGATCAAACAATTTGTATTGGAAGTACTGCTGCATTAGCCGGAGTACTTGGTGGTTCGGCAAGTAGCGGAACTTGGAGTGGTGGAGCAGGAACATTTGCTCCTAATGCTACAACTGCAAATGCAGTTTATACACCTTCTGCGGCTGAAGCAGCTGCTGGAACAGTAACATTAACATTTACTTCTGATGATCCAATTGGTCCTTGCCCTTCTGTAACTGATCAAATGGTAATTACAATCAATCCATTGCCTACTGTAAATGCAGGAACTACTCAAGCAGTTTGTTCTGGAGCTTCAATCACATTAGGTGGTTCAGTTGGAGGTTCTGCAACCTCGGGAACATG
>JBIIOB010000084.1:0-7561 GCA_044337125.1 Bacteroidia bacterium | reverse complement strand
CATTTTTTTGTAACGAATCAATAGGGGAATTAGTATGCGTGTATCGTTATCAAAAATAAAAAAGAGTAGTCAACTGACTACTCTTTTTTAATCCTGTTAACATAAATTAGCACTATAAAGAATTTAATTTTTCAATATAAGAAATTACATTATCGCCTAATTTTTCTTTAACCTCAGCGTACATTTTTTTTACCTCAGCTCTTGATTTTAAGTTTTTCCCAGCATTAACTTTAGCAATCAGTTCATCTGCTAAATCAACACATTCATCAATTAAAGCTTCTACCTGTGCTTCGTTTTTACCTTCATTGTTTAATAAAGAACTGTAACATTCTTCAATTACATCACCTAATAAACCATTGATGTTTCTTTTAATTTCTCTGCGATTTGCCATTTTTTTTAGTTTAAGTTTATTTTAAAGCGATTAATTGTTCTTCTATTGATTTTATTTTCGACTCAGCATCAGCTTGTTTTTTGCGCTCATTTTCTACCATTTCAGGCTTTGCATTGGCTACAAATTTTTCGTTTGCTAATTTGGCTTGTACCGACTTTAAAAATCCTTTGCTGTATTCCAATTCTTTTGTTAAACGTTCACGTTCTTCAGCAGGGTTGATGTTGTTGGCTAATGGAACATAAAACTCAGTTGTTTTGATCATAAATGAAAAAGCTCCATCTACCTTATTTTTTGCATATGTTAAGGAAGAAAGATTCGCTAATTTAATAACTACTTCATCAAAGAAACTATGTTGTGCATCTGATTTTTCAATCAATTCTAATTTCTCCTTTGGAGAGATTTGCTTTTGTGCACGAATGTTGCGGATAGTTGCTACAATTTCTTTTACAGCTTCAAATTCAGCAATCAATTGTTTGTTAATGTTTTTTTCAGAAGGCCATTGTGCAACAATAACGCAGTTTTTGTCATCACGCTCTTTTATTAAATGCCAAATTTCTTCAGTGATAAATGGCATCCATGGATGCATTACTTTTAATAATTGTTCAAAGAAATTAATGGTTGCATCATAGGTAGTTTTGTCAATAGGTTTTGCTTTACCATCAACAAATTCTGGTTTAATCATTTCTAAATACCAAGCACAGAAATCATCCCAAACCAATTTGTAAGTAGCCATTAATGCTTCACTCATTCTGTATTTAGAATACAAATCATTGATTTCTAATAGTTGCTCATTGAATTTGTTTTCAAACCATTCAACAGATGCTTTGTTGTTTGATGGTTGAGCAATTTCAGATACTTCAAATCCTTTAATCAATCGAAATGCATTCCAAACTTTATTAGAGAAATTTCTTCCTTGTTCACAATAACTTTCATCAAATGGTAAATCATTTCCTGCAGGTGAACACAATAACATTCCAACACGAACACCATCTGCTCCATATTTTTCTATTAAATCCAATGGGTCGGGAGAGTTACCTAATGATTTACTCATTTTGCGTCCCAATTTATCACGAACAATTCCAGTTAAATAAACATTGGTAAATGGTTTTTGGCCAGTGTATTCATATCCAGCAATTACCATACGAGCAACCCAGAAAAATAAAATTTCAGGAGCAGTTACCAAATCGTTTGTAGGGTAATAATATTTTAAATCCTTATTTGCATTGTCCCATCCATTTTGAATCACTTTCGGATCAAACACCGTTAAAGGCCAAAGCCATGACGAAAACCATGTATCCAATACATCTTCGTCTTGTGAAATGTTCTCTCTGCTAACCTCAATGTTGTTCTTCTTGAAATTCGCAATTGCTTCATCAATTGTTTTAGCAACAACCGTATTTCCTTTTCCATCATACCATGCAGGTATGCGTTGCCCCCACCATAACTGACGAGATATACACCAATCGTGAACATTCTCCATCCAGTGTTTGTAAGTGTTTACAAATTTTTCTGGAATTAATTTTATCTCTCCATTCAATACATTGTCTAAAGCTGGTTTTGAAACTTTATCCATTTTCAAAAACCATTGCATCGAAAGTTTTGGTTCAATTACAGCATCCGTTCGCTCGCTATAACCAACTTTATTTTTGATATCATCAACTTTAACAATTTGTCCAAGTTCTTCTAAGTCTTTTGCAATTTTTTTGCGAACTGTAAATCGATCTTCACCGATATAAAATTGAGCTGCAGCACTCATTTTACCATCGGCCGCTATTGTATCAATTACTTCTAACTTATGTTTAATCCCAAGGTTGTAGTCATTGATATCATGTGCAGGCGTTACTTTCAATGCACCGGTCCCAAATTCAGCATCTACATATTCATCAAAAATAATAGGTACAGCACGGTTAACCATTGGAACAATAGCTTTTTTTCCTTTAAATGCAGCATAGCGTTCATCAGTTGGGTTTACACAAATAGCAGTGTCGCCTAATATGGTCTCAGGACGAGTAGTTGCAATGGTTATCCATTCATCTGGCGAGCCTTCGATTTTATATTTAACGTAATACAATTTTGAATTTACTTCCTTGTAAATTACTTCTTCATCCGATACCGCTGTTAATCCTTGAGGATCCCAGTTTACCATTCTTACACCACGATAAATATGTCCTTTGTTGTATAAGTCAATAAATACATCAATAACTGCTTCACTTAAATCATTCTCCATGGTAAACTTAGTACGATCCCAATCACAAGACGCACCAAGCTTTTCTAATTGTTTTAGAATTATTCCTCCATATTTTTCTTTCCATTCCCAAGCGTGCTTAAGAAAGTCTTCGCGCGATAAATCTGTTTTTTTAATTCCTTTTTCCTTTAATAATGCAACAACCTTTGCTTCGGTGGCAATAGATGCATGGTCGGTTCCAGGCACCCAACAGGCATTTTTGCCTTGCATCCGCGCTCTGCGAATTAGTACATCTTGTATGGTATTGTTAAGCATATGCCCCATGTGTAATACACCTGTAACATTAGGTGGTGGAATCACTATGGTATACGGTTCACGCTCATCGGGTGTTGATTTAAAGAAATTATTTTTTAACCAATGGGCATACCATTTGTTTTCTGTAATTTTTGGGTCGTAGGTTTTAGGAATTTCCATAATAATTTACTTACTTCGTTTTTCTATTTGAAAAGTCTGCAAATCTACTAAAAATAATTTTCTTATTTTTCAGATTGTGGCACGATTTTGGCTTGATTTCGAAATGTAAAAAATAGGTCCAAACGATTAAATTTTTATAAAAATGAAAAAATTACTTTTTACCCTTAGCACCGTTTTATTGTCGGTTGCTGCGATAAATGCTCAAGAAAAGAAAGATGTAGCTCCTGCACCAGCTGCAACAACTAGCAATGCAGAAATTACATTTGATAAAGAATTACATGATTTTGGGACTATTGATTATGCAGGAAATGGAACCTATGAATTTCGTTTTGTAAATACTGGCAAAGAGCCATTGATTATCAGTGAAGCTCATGGATCTTGTGGATGTACCGTTCCAACTTACCCTAAAAATATACCAATTAAACCGGGTGCGGTTGAGTATATAAAGGTGACTTACGATACAAAACGTGCTGGAAATTTTACAAAAACTGTAACCATCACTTCTAATGCAAAAACGCCTTCAAAAGTTATAACTATTAAAGGTACTGTTTCTCCAGCTCCAACAGAAGAAGCTTTTCCTAGCAATGGCAAAAAAGATGATGGTGCAACTCCATTTGAAAAACACTAAAAAAATAAACTAATATATTAATCAACAAAACAGCAAAACAATGAAAAAAGCAATTTTATCAATCGGATTATTTGTGTGTGTAGCAATGGGAGCAACAGCGCAAGAAACTACAACTCCTAACCCAGTTAATCCTAACGCTCCAAAATTCAAATTTGAATCGGAAGTTATTGATTACGGGACAATTGAACATAACGCAAATGGTGACCGTGAATTTAAATTTACCAATGCAGGTAAAGAGCCATTAATCATTACAAATGCTGTTGGATCATGTGGATGTACAACTCCTGTTTGGCCAAAAGAACCAATCAAACCAGGTGCAACTGCAGTAATTAAAGTTCATTATGCTACTGATAGAGTAGGTCAATTTGAAAAAACTGTTACTTTGACTTCTAATTCTGATACTCCTTCAAAAGTATTAAAAATTAAAGGTGTAGTAAAACCAGATCCAACTCCAGCACCAGCACCAGCTGCTCCAGCTGCAGGAACAGAGCAAAAACACTAGTATTTCTTAGTTAAATTAGTATCTATTTCAAACCCTTTTGATTCATTTCAAAAGGGTTTGATTTTTAAAATTTCATGAAGACAATAGGATTAACTATAATTCTTTTCCTTTCCATAGGGCTGATTCATTCGCAAGAGATAAAATTCAAATCAACGAAATTTAATTTCGGATTTGTTACAGAAGGCGATACAGTGCAAATTCAATATGAATTAAAAAATGTAGGAAACTTGCCATTAGTAATTTCAAATTATGAAGTGGAATGTGGATGTACTGTGGTTGAAAAACCATTAAGTGCTATTGAACCAGGTGAAAGTTATGTATTGAAAGTCACTTTTGATACCCATCATAAATACGATAGGCAAGACAGAAGCATAAAATTGTTCTCGAATGCCAAGGAATCACCACATGAATTAAGATTTAAAGGGGTTGTTCAAAAACCTAAGAAAAAAGCTTAAAATAATTCCTCATTTCAAGCCTAAATGCTAACTTTGGCTACTTTTAAAAAATAAAAAAAATGCCAAAAGTATCTAATAAAGGCACTCAGATGCCTGCATCTCCAATTCGTAAATTAGTTCCATTTGCAGATGCTGCAAAAAAGCGCGGAACCAAAATATATCATTTAAATATCGGGCAGCCAGATATTGAAACACCCGAGGTAATGCTTAATGCAATTAAAAATGCTGATATTAAAGTGTTAGAATATTCGCATTCGGCTGGTATGGAATCGTATCGTAAAAAACTAGCAGGCTATTATGGGAGTTTTGATATCAATATCGATGCGAATGATATTATTATCACAACAGGTGGTTCAGAGGCTATTGAAATAGCGATGATGACCTGCTTTAATGCAGGTGATGAAATCATTATTCCTGAACCATTTTACGCAAATTATAATGGTTTTTCATGTGCTGCTGATGTTAAGGTGGTGCCTGTAAAATCTACCATAGAAAATGGATTTGCATTACCTCCAATTGCGGAATTTGAAAAACAAATTACTTCCAAAACAAAAGGAATTATGATTTGTAATCCAGGTAACCCTACAGGTTATTTGTATTCTCGTGAGGAATTAGAGTTATTGAAACAATTGGTTTTAAAATACGATTTGTTTTTGTTGAGTGACGAAGTTTATCGTGAATTCTGTTACGATGGAAAAGAATATGTTTCCGTTATGCATTTACAAGGCATCGACAATAATGTTATTTTATTGGATTCAATTTCTAAACGTTACAGTGCTTGTGGTGCTCGTATTGGTGCTATGATTTCTAAAAACAAAGAAGTAATGGCTGCTGCAATGAAATTTGCACAAGCACGTTTGAGTCCACCTACATTCGGACAAATTGGTGCAGAAGCGGCATTGAATACACCAAAAGAATACTTTGAAAAAGTTAAAACTGAATATGTTGGGCGTAGGGATTTTTTAATTGAAGCACTGAATAAAATGGAAGGTGTATTCTGTCCGAAACCTAGTGGTGCTTTTTATTGCATTGCTCGTTTGCCAATTGATAATGCTGATAAATTTTGTCAGTGGTTATTGGAATCATTTGAATATGATGGTCAAACGGTAATGCTTGCTCCTGCAACTGGTTTTTATTCAACTCCAGGCTCAGGAACAAACGAAGTACGTTTGGCTTATGTACTTAATAAAACCGACTTAAAAAATGCAATGGATTGTCTAGACAAAGCATTGAAGGCATACCCAGGAAGAACAATTTAATATTTACTGAATGAAACTATTTGTAAAAAATCTGGATAGAGATATCAATGAAATGCAATTGGAAGGATTGTTTGCTCAATTTGGAAAAGTAATTTCAACTAAAGTAGTTTACGATACCATTACATGGGAATCGAAAGGATTTGCTTTTTTAGAAATGGCAAAAAAAGAAGATGCATTAAAAGCAATTGAAGCATTAAATGGCAAAGAAATACGTGGAAGAGAATTGATTGTTCAAGAAGCGGTAGATAAAAGAAGATAGAGTTTTGAGTTGTATGCGCAGTACCTTTTCAGTTACAATTTGTTTGTTCATTTTATCCTTTCTATTTTTTTCGTGCTCAGATTCCAATCCTAAATCCTCGAAAAATCTTGAGCAACAAGAGATTGATTCTATTAGTACTATTAACCAGGATAGTATTAATCAGATTTTAAAAGAAATTCATGCAAAAGAAAAAAGTGCACTTTTGGATGTTTTATTCAAGAAGCGCGAGAAAGCAGGATTTAATGCTTGTGTTCTCGTTTCTCAACGTGGACAAATCATTTATCAAAAGGCTTTCGGTTTTTCTAACTTAAAAGCAAAAACTCCTTTAACATTAGATTCTGAATTTCAATTAGCCTCAGCCTCTAAACCATTAACAGCAGCTGCAATACTCCTATTAAAAGATCAAGGAAAACTAAAACTGACAGATACTATACAACAGTTTTTCCCTGATTTCCCTTATCCCCATATTACCATATTACAATTGCTCAATCATCGTTCGGGATTGGCTAATTATATCTACTTCTGTGAGCCTTTTTGTGATGATAATAATTGTTATAATGGTAAAGTATTCGATAATGCTTCCATGTTAAATATTATCAATAATACAAAACCTGAATTATATGCTAAGCCTAACAAAAAGTTTGAATATTGTAATACCAACTACGCATTATTAGCATTGATTATTGAAAAAGTATCGCATAAGAATTATGCTACATTTATGAAGGAAGAGATTTTTATTCCTCTTGGAATGAATCATTCTCATGTTGCAGATGTAATAGTGAAAAATACTGTTCCTAATAAAACGATTGGACATACACCATCTGGAAAAGCTGAAGATGAGGAGTATGCAGATGCTGTTTTGGGCGACAAAGGAATTTATTCAACTGTAGGAGATTTGTTTAAGTTTAATAAAGCATTGTATTCCGAAAAACTATTAAAACGAAATACTATTGAGGAGGCATATACTGGTTATAGCAATGAACACAAGGGTACACGAAATTATGGTTTGGGTTGGCGATTAATTCAAAAAGAAGGCAAGAGTAAAGTTATATATCATAATGGTTGGTGGCATGGATACAGCAGTCTGTTTTATAGAAGGTTGGCTGATGAAACCTGCATAGTGGTATTATCGAATAAGTTTAGTCGGATTACCTATCAAATTCAAGACGTTTTGACCATTTTAGATGGTAAAGAGACTGATTCCGAGATTGAAAGTGAGTAGTATTAACAAAAATTAAGTTATTTCTTTTGATGAAATAAGGCTGTTTTCATCTATCTTTGCGAAAAATTTCAAACAAACTATTAAAATGAAAAAATTATTTTATCTATTAGCAATGTTACCATTAGCCTTTGGTTGTGGAAATGGACAAGGCGACAAATTATTATCAACTGAGGATAGTTTAAAGGC
>JBIIOB010000083.1:0-7572 GCA_044337125.1 Bacteroidia bacterium | reverse complement strand
TTTAATTTCAACATCTAAATAACAAAGGATGACAGAATATACAGCTAAGCCAATCATGGCAGGGAGCAACATTCGAAACGAATCCGATTTATGAAAATGGAAAATTAATTTCGTCCAATCCTTTGGGTTATATGCTTTCACTTAGTGTTTATTTATTATAATAAAAGTGCGTTACAGATATGCAACGCACTTTTATAAGTTTTAATTTATATTGATTATGCTTTCACACTTGCACGGATGATATTCAATGCACCACCTGCTTTGAACCACTCAATTTGTTGTTCATTGTAAGTATGGTTTGCTTTGATTTCATCTTTGCTTCCATCAGCATGTGTAAATACTAATGTTAATGGAGTTCCAGGAGTGAAAGAAGTTAATCCAATGATATCAATTGTATCATCTTCTTTAATTTTTTCATAATCAGCTTTATCTGCAAATGTTAATGCTAACATTCCTTGTTTTTTCAAGTTTGTTTCGTGAATACGAGCAAATGATTTTACCAAAACTGCACGAACACCCAAATGACGAGGTTCCATAGCTGCATGTTCACGTGATGAACCTTCGCCATAGTTTTCGTCACCAACAACGATAGAACCAATTCCTTTCGCTTTGTATTGGCGTTGTACTTTTGGAACGCCTTCGTAAGCACCGGTTAATTGATTTTTTACATTGTCAGTTTTTTCATTGAAGAAGTTAACTGCACCAATCAACATGTTGTTTGAAATGTTATCTAAGTGACCACGGAATTTTAACCATGGACCAGCCATAGAGATATGATCCGTAGTACATTTTCCTTTTGCTTTGATCAACAATTTTAATCCTTTGATATCAATACCTTCCCATGCTGCAAATGGATCCAATAACTGTAAACGATCAGAAGTAGGAGATACAGCAACACTTACTTTGCTGCCATCGGCAGCTGGAGCTTGGTATCCAGCATCTTCAACAGCAAATCCTTTTGTTGGTAATTCATCACCTGAAGGAGGATCTAATTTTACTTGCTCTCCTTTTTCATTTGTTAAATAATCAGTTAATGGATTGAAAGTTAAATCACCTGCAATAGCCATTGCTGTTACTATTTCTGGTGAAGCAACAAATGCATACGTGTTTGGATTTCCATCGGCACGTTTAGCAAAGTTTCTGTTGAATGAATGGATGATTGTATTTTTCTCTTGTTTTTCAGCACCCATACGATCCCACATTCCAATACAAGGTCCACAAGCATTGGTAAATACTTTTGCACCAATTTGATCGAACACATCTAAGAAACCATCACGTTTAATGGTGTAACGAATTTGTTCTGAACCAGGATTGATTAGGTATTCAGCTTTTGATTTTAAGTTTTTAGAAGAAACTTGTTTTGCTAAACTTACTGCTCTTGAAATATCTTCGTAAGATGAATTAGTACAAGATCCTAAAAGACCAACAGAAATTTTTAATGGCCAACCATTTTTGATAGCAGCATCTTTCAATTGAGAAATAGGTGTAGCTAAATCTGGAGTGAAAGGACCATTTACATGTGGTTCTAATTCTGATAAATTGATTTCAATTACTTGATCAAAATATTTTTCAGGATTCGCATAAACATCAGCATCAGCAGTTAAATGTTCTTTAACCGCGTTTGCAAGTTCAGCAACATCAGCGCGACCAGTTGCTTTCAAGTAACGAGCCATTGATTCATCGTAACCGAATGTAGAAGTGGTTGCACCAATTTCAGCACCCATGTTACAAATAGTACCTTTACCTGTACAACTCATTGAAGTTGCACCTTCACCAAAATATTCAACAACAGCATCTGTACCACCTTTTACAGTTAGGATTCCAGCTACTTTTAAGATAACATCTTTTGGAGCTGTCCATCCATTTAATTTACCCGTTAATTTGATACCAATTAATTTTGGCATTTTTAATTCCCAAGCCAAGCCAGCCATTACATCACAAGCATCAGCACCACCTACACCAATTGCAATCATTCCTAAACCACCTGCATTCACAGTATGTGAATCGGTGCCAATCATCATTCCACCAGGGAATGCATAATTTTCTAAAACAACTTGATGGATAATACCAGCACCTGGTTTCCAGAATCCGATACCGTATTTGTTTGAAACAGAACCTAAGAAATCAAATACTTCTTTGCTTTCTGATTTTGCAAAAGCTAAATCTTCGCCAGCACCGTTTTTAGCTGTAATTAAGTGATCGCAATGAACTGTTGAAGGCACAGCTACTTTTGGGCGACCAGACTGCATGAATTGCAATAAAGCCATTTGAGCTGTTGCATCTTGCATTGCAACTCTATCTGGAGCAAAATCAACATATGATTTACCTCTTGTGAAGTTTTCAGATTGTTGATCTTTGTGAAGATGTGAGTAAAGAATTTTTTCAGTTAATGTTAGCGGGCGACCAACTAATTTGCGAGCTGCCTCAACTTTAGCAGGAAGGTTTTTGTAAACTTCCTTGATCATTTCAATGTCAAATGCCATAGTTATAGAAATTATTATTTAAGATTATGATTTATTCTTTGGTTTCAATGGGTTACAAATGTAGCATTTATTCGCTTTTTTATAAATAAAAAAAGCGCAATTTTATTCTTGCGCTCCCTTTGTTTTTAGGTAATTGATAATGGTGATGTACCCTTTGTCTTGTGCAATTTTAAGTGGGGTATCATCAAAGTCGTTTTTAGCATTTACATCAGCCCCTTTTTCAAGTAAAAATACTACAATGTCGTACTTACCTGCACGTGCTGCGCAATGCAATGGTGTGTTTCCTCCGTCATCCTTATCTGTGATTTTGCATCCTTTTGATAAAAACAATTCTGTTAATTCCTTATCTGGAGCAGGTTTATCTTTTGCTTTTTTGGTAGAAGAAGCAAAAAGGATGGATTTGTGTAAAGGGAAAATGTCCTCTGGTTTTTTAAAGCTAGCGCCTTTTTCTAATAAGTATTTAACCAGTTCAGGTTGTGAGTTTTGAATTGCAATTTCAAGTGGTGATGAAGTTAAAAGGCCATTTTCGTTATTTACAAGGGTTGGATCTTTTTTGATGGCAGCTTCTACCATGTTTACATTGCCTGTTTTTACATAGTCTAAAAATTTCCCATCTTCAAAAAATGAAATCTCAACAATAACAGTTTCTCCAGCTTTAACTGTAATGTTTCTTCTGTAGTTCGATTTTTTGTCGGCAGAAGTAGCTTCAATTAGATTGTCGCCAACTTTTAAGGTAACATCAGTAGGGGTATAGGCTTTAACAGCAATTAATTTAGCTGATCCATTTATTTTAACAGAGCAATCCATATCGGCTGCTAATGTTCCTTTTCCTGTTCCTTTACCTGCAGCTGGTGCTGCTGTTTTTTTTGCTTGTGAAAAGCCAAATGAACAGGTAAGTAGTATAAATAGAAACGTTAATTTGAAGGGATGTAAAATTTTAATCATAGTAGCTTTAATTTGATAGCATAAAAATAGAACAATTCCTAGTTTTATCAATGATTTTAAGCGAATAAACTTACCAACATTGGTTAATAAAATAAAAAAAGCGGTCATAAGGTATGACCGCTTTTCTAAGATTTTATAATGATTTATTATTCAGCAACTTGAACCATTTTAAAGGGAACATTGATAATTGCTTGATAATCTTCACCCGCTTCTAACATATCCTCATCATCTTCTTCGTAGTACCAGTTGATTGTTACTTGGCTTCCACCTTTGTTGATAGCTTCTAATTTTTTAAATACATCTAAAATACATTTAGAAGAACTTGTGTTAAAATACTCTAATTGGATGTTAACACTAGTTGTTGCTTGAGGTTTTGCAGCATATTTTTCTAACCAATCTACCAATGGTTTGTAAAATTCAATAGAATTCTCAGGGATTGAGCGTCCTTTGATTTCTAAAAATCCTTTACCAGTATCAAATGTGATTGTTGGTGTTTTTGGTGTTCCTTCAATTGAAATTGTTTCCATACGTATTTATTGTTGTGAGATTTTAATATTTAAACTAAAAAATGAAAATTTATCGTCAACGGGTGCAAAGTTAAAATTTAATTTTTCACCAGTTTTACGTGCAATGTCAATCATTCCTAATCCTCCGCCACCTTTCATTGACATTTCACCATTATTTAATACAGCTTTGTAGTAATCTTTTAATTCTTCTTTTGATAACAAATTGATATCCTCTAAGCGTTTCTTTAAACCCGAAACATTTTCGTTTTTAATGTAATTACCAGTAATGATATTGTATTGGTTATCAATTTTACCAATCATAAAAATAGCAGAACGAATTTTATCACTTTGATCAGCTGCAACCTCATCCATATGATGGTAAAGGTTTTGCAAGCATTCAACAAGAACATTGTAAACCTTCTTCTTTATTTTTGGCTCTTCCTGCAGGTTATCAAGTTTTGATTCCATGATTTGCAGAATGGATGTCAATAGTTCAGAAGTAATATCGCCCTTAAATGAAAGCATAATGTTGTTACGCTCCATTTTATCGTAAAAATCGTAAATATCTAACATCATAAGTTAAAAAATCGATAAAGCTTATTATTCTGACTATTAATTAAGCAAATATATAAATAAGTTTAATTAATCAAACAGTTCTTGATATTTTTTCAAAAAAAATAAGCACCCGTTTTAAGGTGCTTATTTCATTAGTTCATTGTAAATGTGAAGGTATTTCCGTTGATAGTTAATGTTGCTTGGCTATCGCAGTTTCCCGTACCAAAATCAACAGTTCTTAAGGCTAACCCTTCTGGTGTTAATTCAATGGTTCCTTTTTCAATCCAGCTGCATGATGAACGTTTTACAACTGGGCTTGTAATTGAAACTGTATAAGTTTTTCCATTTCTATTTTTACCATTTGCGCTACCTGTTAAGGTAAATACATCATTGTATGGGTCAAAGTCACCAAAACCTGCTGTTTGTGTAACCGTACGGTCACAATCCCACTCTAAAGTCCAGTTTGGATTGATACAAACACCATTGAAAACTTGTGTTCTGAAACCATATTGGCTATTGTGAGTAATACGGATACTATCACAATCGTAAGTAATTCCATTTACAGAGAAAGTATCTAATGTAATTGTTACATAGCTTCCTACAATGCTCCAACGATTAGAAAAAGAACATGTAATTTTACCTTTACGAATTTTTCCATCGATTGAATCTGCACAACCTGTTCCATAATCAATTACCATGGTACGTGGCCAACCTGGATTCGCAATTGTATCAGGAGGTGTAATAGCAGGGCAGGCAGCTCTCATTCCTTTAATGCCTTGTTCATTGATACCATAATTATTGATTCGAGGCATCATTTTCGTGAATTCTGTTTCACAAATGTTGTTATCCACAGCAGATTGTGTTTCAGTATCTGGCTCTTCTTTTTTACAAGAATTAAGCGTTAATGCAACGATACCCATCAATAGTATGGCAGAGAATAAAATACGTTTCATATTTAGTAGAGTTAGTTTAATTATTGTTATACAAATATAATAATTTTTGGTATCTGGCAAGTATTATTAAAAACGCAATCCAATTACAAGGATATCATCCACTTGTTGGTAGTTTCCTCTCCATTTATTGAAAGTGTTTTCAAGTATTTGAGCTTGTTCCTGCATATTTTGATCTTGCATGGATAATAATAATTCATTGAATCGTTTAACCATGAATTTTTTACCTTTTTCACCTCCAAATTGGTCAGCATAGCCATCGCTAGCCATATAGAGCGTGTCGCCAGCTTTTGCAATGTATGTGTGGCAGGTAAATTTGCGGTCAGGGTCTAATTGTGAGCCTCCAATTGGATTTTTATCAGCTTCAATTTTTTCAAAGTTACTGCCATTTACAATAAATAGTGGTCGATATGCACCTGCGTATTTAACCTCATTTGTTTCTGTGTCGATGGTGCACAATGCCACATCCATACCATCACTTGTATCAACCACATTCGTTCCTTGTTTTAAGGCCGCTTGAACTCCTTGATGAAGTGCATTTAGGATTAGATCTGGCTCAGTGATCCCATTTTCGCTTATAATCTGGTTTAATAAGTTATGGCCTATCATACTCATGAAAGCTCCCGGAACTCCATGTCCAGTACAATCCACGGTTGCAATGATTTTTTTTCCATTCTTAATTCCAAACCAATAAAAATCTCCACTTACGATGTCCTTTGGTTTGTAAACTACAAACGACTGAGGAAAGTGTTTGTAGATTTGTTCCAAAGGAGGTAAAATTGCCAATTGAATACGTTTAGCATATTGAATACTACTCGTAATGTCTTTGTTTTTTTGAGCTAATTCTTGGGTGCGTTCTTCTACTTTTTCTTCCAATAGTTTATTTTCCTTTTTAATGGAGCTTGTTCTGTATTTTAGAAAGCCCCAGAATCCACCAATAATTAAAACGATACATAAGGCATAAAACCATTTGGTTTGCCAAAATGGAGGATTAATACGGATGTATAATGTTACGCCATCATTGTTCCAAACGCCATCATTGTTGGCTGCTCTAACTCTAAACACGTAATCACCACCTTTTAATTCGGTATAACTTGCAATGCGTTGGGTGCTTGCTGGCGACCAATTTTCGTCTACACCTTCTAATTTAAAGGAATATTTATTTTTACCAGGCATTTGATAATCCAAAGCCACAAAATCAAACGAAAAGAAGTTTTGACGCCAAGAAAGTTCAAGATATTTCTTGTCATATATTAATGAATCCAATACCACTTCTTCTCCAAATCGCTTATAGGAGGTAAGTCTAACTGTTGGGATGTTGGGATTGTCAATAATTTTTTCAGGGAAAAAGGCATTAAATCCATTTACACCACCAACAAACATTTCACCTGTTCGAGGCGATTTGAAAAATGCCCCTTGATTATGTTCTAATCCTTGTAAGCCATCATTCACATCATAATTTCTAAATGCTACCCCTTCGTGATTATCAATGGTTGGATTGAACTTGGATATCCCTTTGTTAGTGGTCATCCAAAAGTTGCCATTTTTATCTGATAAAATGCAATAGATGTAAGCATTGGGTAAGCCATCTTTTTCAAAAAAATGTTGAAAGGTATTTGTTCTAAGATCTAGCTTATTTAATCCATTGGTGGTGGCGAACCACATATTGCCATTGTTATCTTCGTAAATATGATTGATAGAATTAGAGCTAATACTATTTTGTTTTTCATCACGCGTATAGGAGATGATTTTACCAGAACCTAAATTAATTTTATTTACCCCACCACCTTCTGTACCAACCCATATATCCTTTTTACTATCCTGGAAAATAGTATAAATGTTGTTACTACTTAAGCCATTATCAGAATTGTAATTTTTAAATTCCTTGCTTTGTTTGTTATAGCAGAATAAACCTCCACCGTATGTTCCAATCCAAATTTGTTTTGATTTGTCTTCAAAAATAGAAACGATGGTAGCATTATCCTGAGCAATAAATAAAGGGAATGTGCTTATTTTTTTTGTTTTTTTATCATAAGAAACGAGACCTCCGCCCCAAGTTCCAACCCAAATAAGACCATCACTATCCTCACATAGTGATAATACCGTTTTATTATTTGCAACAGATAATTGTGG
>JBIIOB010000082.1:0-7639 GCA_044337125.1 Bacteroidia bacterium | reverse complement strand
GCTTCATATACCTCAGCATCTTTTTCTTCATTGTATCGTTTAACCTGAGCGTTAATTTGCGATTGAATAATATCTGTTGATTCTTGAACGGAAGAAGCTTCTGAATTTTTTGCAACCAAATTAAAATCTTGTTGCACCTGCACAAAGGTTTCTAAACTTTTTACATTCACATATTGAAATTGAGCTTCATAGCCTTCCACCTCTATTGCAACTTTGTAGTTATTACCAGGTGTTAAAGCAATAAGGTATTTTCCTGAAGAAGAATTAGAATGGTAACTTCCTTGTTTTTCACCAGTATCCGCATTTGTAATATTTATAGTTGCATCAACTGGTTTATTGTCGGCTGTGGCTACACCAACTACTAATGCTAATATTGGTTTTTCACCAAAAAAACCAGGGTTTACTCTATAAATATCTTGTTGTCCAAAGCCTCCTTTTCTATCTGATGAAAAGTAACCGTGTTCACCATCCGCAGTTAAAACATAGAATCGTTCATCTTCTGTAGTATTAATAGGGTACCCTAAATTGGTGGGTGTATTCCAATCATTTTCCTTAAATGTTGTGTATAGAATATCATATCCTCCAATACTATTATGACCTTCAGAACTAAAAAAGAGTGTAATGCCATCAGGATGAATGAATGGAGAATCATCATTAAATTTTGTATTCACTTTTGGCCCTAGATTTTGAGCTTTTCCCCATGTTCCATCTGCTTGTTTTTTACTAATGTAGATATCTCTTCCACCATAACCATCTGGACGTTCACTTGCAAAAAATAAGGTTTGTTCATCTGCAGAAAGTGAAACACTACCTTCCCAGTATTTTGTATTGATATTAGTATTTAAGTGTTCTGGGGTTCCCCAAACTTCACCTTTTAAAGCACTCATGTAAATGTCACCATTATCCTCTGTAGTACTATGGTAAATGAATAGTTTCTGGCCATCAGCAGACAAGGCGATACTAGCATCATTGTTTTTAGTATTGATATTGGTACCAATGCTTTGTGGTGATTGCCAAGTATTTCCAACTCTATAAGCAATAAAAACATCCTCATAGAAATTACCATTTGGATCTGGATTAAAATCATCATCCATAAGACCTCCAGTACTATTTGGACCTGTATAGGTATAAATCAAAATTGACTCATCTGAAGAAATTACAGGTGCATACTCTTGATTCTCTGTATTAATAGTGCTAGCAGCATTCTCTATCTCACATTGAATTTTTAATTCAATAAACGCTTTTCCATTCTTGCTGTTTTCAATATAACGTTCAGTTAATAATCGTTGGTTTATTGGAGGTGATTCTAGTAAGTATTTGTTAAAGGTTTCAATCGCTTCATTAAATTTATAATTTAGGTGATATGCCCTTCCTAGGTAAAAATTAATATCTGCAGTTTTAGGATTCGCTTGTTCTACCTCTTTTAATAATGTAATCGCTTTATCTTTTTCATCACTTTTATATAAATAGCAAATCCCAGTTCTATACTTTAAATAAGCTTCACTTTGGTGTGCATTGTACACTTCAGCATATAAAGGCAATGCACGCAAATAATTTTGCTCTGAATAGAATAATTCAGCAGACTCAATTTTTTTGCGTTCTTCTTTACTTAATTTATTTAAATCTACACCAGTACCTTTTTGAGCAAAAATGCTCAATGTGTAGATAAATCCAATTGAGAATAGAATAATAGTTTTTTTCATAATGTTATATTATAAATAGATGAAAGACACACTTCTCCCATTATTAAGCATAAAAATCAAAAAAAATGGATAGTGCTTTGCGCTGGTTGTTTTGTACTTATAAACACTGATGAGTTGAAAACCGTACTGATTTTTACTGCGCTTACCCTCTAATCGCCCTATTAATAGTTGTTGTGCTAAAATTGAACCTTGTTTTTTTTATAGTTAATTATTCTGTATTTTCGTTGAATAAGATTTAACTATGGAATTTATTGATGAAAAAATTGAGCAATATGCTTTAAATCATTCAAATGAGGAAATTGAGGTATTGCGATTGTTGAATAGAGAAACTCATGCCAAAGTAATGCAACCACGCATGCTTTCAGGACATATGCAAGGCTTGTTTTTAAGTATGATTAGTAAAATGTGTAAACCAAACTCAATCTTAGAGATAGGTACCTACACTGGTTATTCTGCCATTTCACTCGCACAAGGTTTATCACAGAATGGGAAATTGATTACTATTGATGTAAACGAAGAACTCGAAAAAATGGTTAGGAATTATATTAAAGAGGCTAATCTGGAAGATAAAATTGATTACATACTTGGTGATGCAATGAAAATTTTGCCAACACTGGATAAAATGTTTGATATTGTTTTTATTGATGCTGACAAAAAAAATTACTCCAATTATTACGATTTAATTTTTGATAAGGTAAATGTAGGTGGTTACATTATCGCGGATAATGTTTTGTGGAGTGGAAAAGTTGTTGATCTAGAAAAAAATAAAGATTCAGACACCCTGTTGATTGATGCATTTAACAAAAAAGTTCATAACGATCATCGGGTAGAACATTTGTTGCTTCCGCTCAGGGATGGTTTAATGATAGCTCGTAAAAAATAAAAAAATGATAATAGATTTAAGAAGTGATACTGTTACTAAACCAACAAAAGGAATGTTGGATGCAATGTTTAATGCAGAGGTAGGAGATGATGTATTTGGTGAAGAACCGACTGTGAATGCTTTAGAGGAAAAGGTTGCCAGTTTATTTGGTAAAGAAGCGGCCTTGTTTTGTCCTTCAGGTACAATGACTAATCAAATAGCAATAAAAGTACATACCAAACCTGGTGATGAAGTTCTATGTGATGTTACAGCTCACATTTATAATTATGAAGGAGGGGGAATTGCTTCTAATTCAGGAGTTCAAGCAAAATTAATTCAAGGGGATCGTGGACGAATTTCAGCGCAACAGGTTAGAGAAAATATTAATCCAGTGTTTGATTGGTTGACTTCAACGCAGTTAGTATGTATCGAAAATACTGGAAATAGAGCAGGAGGTAGTTATTATTCATTGTCACAAATAGATGAGCTTGCTAAAGTTTGTAAAGAAAATAAGTTGAATTTTCATTTGGATGGGGCTCGTATATTTAATGCGATCGTAGAAAATGAGTATTCAGCACTTCAGGTAGGTAATATGTTCGACTCAATTTCTGTATGTCTGTCAAAAGGATTGGGCGCGCCTGTTGGCTCTGTTCTCTTAGGAGATGTCGAATTTATTCGCAAAGCAAGAAGAGTAAGAAAAGTTTTTGGTGGTGGAATGCGCCAAGCGGGCTATTTAGCTGCTGCTGGAATTTATGCATTGGATCACCATGTTGAGCGTTTAAAAGAAGATCATCATAGAGCAAAACAACTTGCAACCATTGTTAGTAATCTGAATTATGTGGAGGATATTTTGCCTGTTGATACCAATATTCTTATTTTTAATTTAAAGGCAAATGTGAATCCTGAACAGTTTTTAAACAAATTGTCTGAAAGTAATATTAAAGCTGTTGGTTTTGGGAAGCAGGCTATTCGTTTTGTAACGCATCTTGATTTTAATGATGATATGCTTACAGAAGTTGAAAAAACTTTAAAAAAGTTGTAAATGGATATTTTACAAGAACAAATTGGTAACAAAGGAGCTTTTTATATTTCAATTAATGGTTCAAGAAAAGCTGAAATGACATATGTGATGAGTGGAGCCGATAAAATGATCATTGATCATACAGAGGTTTCATCTGATATGGAAGGTAAAGGAATAGGAAAACAACTACTTGATAGAGCAGTTGGTTTTGCAAGAGAAAATAAAATAAAAATTTTACCTCTTTGTTCTTTTGCAAAATCTATGTTTGAGAAAACCTCAAATTATAATGATGTTTTATTTTAATTTTAAAAAAAATGGAAAAAGACGCAACAATTAAATACCAAGCAAATGACATAACAATTGTATGGAAACCGAAAGTTTGCATTCATTCAAAATTGTGTTGGAAAGAATTAGGAGATGTTTTTAAACCAGCTGAAAGACCTTGGGTAAAAGTTGATGGTGCTTCAACAGATAAAATTAAAGCGCAAATAGATAAATGTCCTTCTGGTGCATTGAGTTATTTTGCCAACACAGAAGGTATAGATAATTCTGAAATAAAAGCGGAAAGTATTGTTGAAGTAGTTGTAAATGGTCCTTTATTAGTGTATGGAAACATTACTGTAAAAAAAAATGGGGAAGAAGAGCTTGCTAAAAATAAGGTTACTGCCTTTTGCAGATGCGGTCAATCATTAAATAAACCATATTGCGATGGCACACATGCTAAAATTGGTTTTAATGGCTAGTAGCTTTTGAAATTGTAAATTTCTTTTTTTGTTCTTTACAAATCTTCTTTGTTAAATCTCTTCCTGCGCTAATTGCAATTGGTAATCCACCACCAGGCTGGTTCCAGTGGCTAGCCATGTAAAAGTTGGTTAGATTAGGAAGTGTAAATTTTACTGGTGACAATGCAATTAAATTCTCGCTAGGCAACCAACCTTGTGTACTTCCTTTCCAATTATTGGTATATCTTAAATAAGTTGCTGGAGTAGCAAAATCAACCTCTTCAATTTTATCTTTAATCCCTCCTAATCGTTCATCCAACAAATTAGTAATAGTCTCAAGCATCTGCTTTTTTGCTTCCCTGTATTTTGGACGATCATTTTTTCTTAGATCAATCCAAAAATCAGCATGCTCTGTATAAAAGCTTACCACTACGGATGTTTTTCCTTTTGGCGCGAAAGTGGGATCATAATTGTACACATGAACTTCTAAACGTTCATATTTTGTTCCGTCAGGACAGAGAATTGGTGTTTTTAATGGAAAGCGAGAAAAATGAGGTTGATCAGATAAATCTTTATTTATACCAAACGAAAATTGTAGAACGCTATAAAATACTTTTAGCTTTTTTAATTCTTTGAGTTCAAGTATTTTTTGGTCTGTGTATTTACCATCCAACGCATCAAATATAGTCCAATTCCAATCTGCTGCTGAAATTACTGCATCTGAAAAGTGTGTTACATTGTTTCGAACCAAAAGTCCTTTCGCTGCATTGTTTTCAGTGATAATTTTTTTTACTGGGGTATTGTAATGAATTTTCCCTCCTAATTGTAAATAGCTTTCCTCTAAATATTTTGCAAATTGCATGGATCCACCAATCGGATAACCTGCACTTTTTTTATCGAATGAGGCCAATGGCATTGTCATTACTACCATATTTACCTCCTGGTCATCGTATAATAATTCAAAACTTTCTCTTAAAAACGGATTCTTTAATTTTTTAGCGAATGTTCTGTTGGTGTCGTTCCTCCATTGAAATAAGAGATACAAGAATTTCAAATACCTCGCCATTTTAATACCTCTAATGGTTGATTGAATGAAAGGGAGATCATCTAAAACTGGAGGTAGATCAAACTCCTGCATTGTTCGTATGGAGTTTGTAAGTCGCTTTATTTGAAATTCATCCTCAGGAGCCAGGTCAAGCATGTATGCTTCCAATCGATTAACATTGGTATAAAGATGGAAAACTTTTTCACCGTATTTATTTGTGTTTTGCTTTAGCTCAATATCCATTCGAATATCATGATTATGAAAAGGAATCTTTTTCATATTCAATAATTCACTCCACATTTTATAAAAGGAACTACCTGTATCTGTACCCAATATCCAATGTACACATCCATCAAAGGTATATTCTCCTTTTTTCCAACTTGTACATAAACCGCCAGGGATAGAATGCTTCTCGAAAATTTCGGTTTCAAAACCATTCATTTGCAAATAGCAGCCTGTTGTTAATCCAGATACCCCGGCACCGATGATGTTGATTTTCATAGTTAGCTTTAGGATGCTAATATATAAACAAAAAAAGAGATGGTTGTTTGGACCATCTCTTTTTATTGATTTTTTAATTAATTAGGCTAGTGCACCACTTGCTTTTCTCATTCGGATAATATCAGCCAATGATTTTACTGCACGCTGATGTTTTTTTACAAATGGATTGTTTAAATCCCAAACATATCCAGCTAATACAGAACAGATTTGTTTTTTTATTTCCTCATCTTGATTTTTAGAGAAGAAAATTTCATGCAAGTCGCCATTGTACCAACCTGAAACATATGTTCTAAAGGTATCAATGCCTTGCATCATATAATCGGTATATTCTTTTTGAAAGTCAACAGGATTCCCTTTTAGTTTTTCACAAACTAATTTGCCTGCTTTGCTTCCTGATTCCATTGCAAAAGTTACACCAGATGAAAATACAGGATCTAAAAACTCAGTAGCATTTCCACATAAAATAAAACCATCTCCAAACAATTGTTTCGTTGAAATAGCATATCCTTCAATTGTTCGTGGTTCAAACATCATTTCAGCATCCCCAAAACGGTCTTTGGTATGAGGATCAGTTGCAATAATTGATTTCATGCGCTCTACAGCACCTTCTGGATGATCATTGAAAAAGTGTGGGTCTGCAACAAATCCAACAGAAGTAACACCATTGGAGAATGGAATAATCCAAATCCAAGTACGTTGTTGATGAATAACAACAGTGATTCGGTTTCCATCAATACCATCTGGACGTTTTAAATCTTTAAAATGAGTGAAATGGGTTTTTCTAGGATCGAAAGCCGAAGGTTTATCCAAGCCAAACATTCTTGGTATAACACGTCCATATCCACGTGCATCAACAATATATTTTGCTTCTATTTGCTTTTCATTTCCATCCTTATCAACTACGGTTGTAGTTGAATCAGTGCCATTGAATTTAATATTTGTAACAGTTGTTTGATAGTCAACTTGAACTCCTTTTTTCTCTACTTCAGAGGCAATTAACTGGTCGAATTGACCACGTGGCACTTGCCAAGTCCATTTCCAACCATCAGTGAACTGGTTTCCAAAGTTAAAGTCACAAATTTCATCTCCTCTAACGAATTTTGCTCCAAATTTTTCTTGAAAGCCAGCTTTTTTTACAGCTTCCAAAAGTCCTGCTTCTTCTAAGTGGTCCATTACACGAGGCAATAAGCTTTCGCCAATTACAAATCGTGGGAATTTTTCTTTTTCAACGATTCTTACCTTGAATCCTTGCTTGTGAATAAGTGATGCTGCGATACTTCCTGAAGGACCTGCCCCTATTACTAATACATCTATTTTTTCAGTAACCATGATAATAAAATTGGGGTTATAGTGTTCAAACAAACCATTCTAAAAAAGGTTTACTTGGTTTACAAATTTAATTAATATTTCCTGATTTGAATGCAAAGAAGCTTAAATATGGGCATCAAACCTATGATTTTGCTCAGTTAAATTCATTGCATATATTTTGCTAAATTTGCCCCCCAAACATGGAACAAGCAATAATTACAATAGAAAGCCTAACTAAAACATTTAAAGGTACCAATGAGGCTGCCGTTAAGGGTATTTCTTTGTCTATTGCCAAAAACGAAATTTTTGGATTGTTAGGTCCTAATGGTGCTGGAAAAACAACTACCATTTCTATACTATGTGGTTTGTTCAAACAATCGAGCGGACAAGTGGTGATTGATGGTATAAATCTTGACCAAGATAGTACAGCAATAAAACAAATTATTGGAGTTGTTCCGCAAGATATTGCCTTGTATC
>JBIIOB010000081.1:0-7663 GCA_044337125.1 Bacteroidia bacterium | reverse complement strand
CCACCATTTGTTGGAGTAGCAGTAAACGTTATACTCTGTCCAGCACATATAGTATTATCAACATCGTTTGATGTAATGGATACACCAGCTACATTGCTTGTCCCAGAAAGATTAATATTATCGATGTACAATGCTTGTCCCCAACCTGATTTGTTTTGGAAACTCAACATTACATTTGCCTGACCAACATAACTGTTCAAATTAACTGTTTCTGTTCTCCATTCTGCAGCACTAGCAGGTACAAACACGGTAGTGCTATTATCAGCTGCGGTTGCTAAAGCGGTACTTCCTTTTGCATATACTCTTGACCAAGAACTTCCACAATTAGTTGAAACCAATACGATTAATGAATCGAAATAGGTTGCATTGTATCTCGCATAAGCAACATCAAATGTTAATGTTGCGGTAGATAAGCCTGCAAAACTATATTTTGGTGTTTGCATCTCATCGATATAACCTACAGTAGAGGTAGGAGGAGTTGCATTATCAATTGCGGCAGAAGATGTTCCAGCGGCAGATGGTCCATTCGCATTGGTTACTTGAACCCAAGTATATGCATCCGCATCTGGGTTGTTAAGGTACCATCCAGTAGGAACAAACGTTGCTGTTTCATACCCTTCTACTAGTGGTAAAGCAGAAACGCCAGAAACTGTTATATATGCTGTTTTTGTAATCGGGCTGCTTCCGTTTCCATTGGTAGCAGTTAAAGTAACATTATAAGTCCCTGCTGTATTGTAACAAATGTTTGTAGGGTTTTGAACCGTAGAAGTTGTTGTTGCTGCACCAGGAAATGACCATGCCCATGAAGTAGGAGTTCCAGTAGAAAGATCAGTAAAATTGATACAATTACCAACACAGATATTTGTTCTATTCGCTGTAAAATCAGCTGTTGGAGCTGAAGTTCCAGGTGAATTTAAGTCTGTTTGCCAAACACCTCTTCCATACGTAGCTGCTCTTAACTTATTTGCAGTGTACTGAATTTCTAGTTCTTTAATAATAACATTTGGCAAGCCTGTGTTGTATGCAACCCAAGAGCCAGCGGTATTGTCACGGTAATAAACACCAACATCAGTTCCCACATAAAGAGCATCGTTTGTAGATGCATTTTGATAAACAATACAATTTGCAGGAATATTTGGTAGACCTGTTGTGTAGTTTGTCCATGAAGCTCCTGCATTTGCAGAGTACCATACTTTATTTGCAGCAGAGTAACCAGAAAAAGTTACCCAAACATGTTGAGGATTATTAGATGCAACAGCGATGTATGTTATAGCTGCAGAAGTTACTGGCAAACCAGCAGTTCTATCGGTAAATGCTGTTCCATTTGTAGATGCATAGAATTTATCTTGCTTAGCAACATAAATATAATTACTATCAGTAGGGGAATACGCCATCGCAATTAAACCACCTGTTCCACCTGTAACAGAACCAACTTGAGCCCAAGCGCCACCTCTGTTATAAGATCTGTATACTTGAGCTTTCCCAACTAATAATGTTGAGGATTTTAAAGGATTCATGATATAAGGTGTTACCCATTCTCCATCGGCATTAACGCCTGTTCCACCAGACTGAACAATATTGGTTGTTAAATTTCCACCAGTTGTTGTTCTATAAATTTCTCCATAATACAATTCTCCGTATTGAGTATTTGCTGTTGTATGGTCAATAATAGCCTCCATTCCATCACCACCCAAGGGACTGGTCCATGTTGCTGTTCCGCTCCAACGATTGGTTCCATTATCTTGCCAACCTGTTAATAATAGATTTTGATTTGTTTTGGAAAGTCCAATGCGATAAATTTGTGCAATTTGCAATCCATTACTCAAATCACTCCAAGCGGTACCGCTATTCGTTGTTCTAAACAAACCACCGTCACATCCAGCAAAATAGGTTGTTCCACTTCCTGGTAAAAATTCTAAAGCATGAATATCCGCATGCACATAAGGCGCTCCAGATCCAGTCCAATGCGCATTGATTGCCCAACTTGTTCCACCATTGGTAGATCTCCAAACATTAATTCCACCTACAATTACTTGATCGGCATTCAGAGGTGAAACCGCTAACGCTAAATCATACCAACCTTGTCCACCAGTATCATTACCAGCACTCGCCCAACCCAAAACATTAGGAGTTGTAGAGCGGGAAGTGAATGTTGTTCCATTATCTGTTGAGCGATATAAACCTTGGTAACCAAATCCTGTATTCGCTGCTAAAAGATATACATAGGTAGCATTTGCTGCAGTAACAGCAATTGACAATCGGGAAACTGCTGTGTTTGCAGGCAATCCAGCTGTAATGTTTGTAAAAGCAGTTCCTCCATTTGTTGATTTATAAAAACGTGTAGTAGAACAAGCATATACAATTGTAGTATCACCTGGCTTGTACTCAATATCTTTCATGTTCAATCCATTTGTCCCAGTAATTTGAGTCCAAGTTGTTCCTGAATTGTATGTACGATAAATACCATTCGATGATGCAGCATAAATGGTACTTGGTTTTAGTGGATTAATTAATAAGCGACTGATTACACGACCATTGGTAACTGCCCAATTTAAACCAGTTATGGCCCATGTTGCGCCACCATCCGTTGATTTGTAAACACCAATGCTATAGGTGTCCGAAGCATCAGCATCACCCATTGCTAAATACAATATTTGAGTATTCGTTGGGTTAATCGCTAAATCGGAACATCCAATTAATGGAAGATTATCTGTTGTTGTACTCCAAGCAGTTCCACCATTTGTCGATTTCCAACAACCACCATCTGGAGAACCAACAAATATAATGTTTGTATTAGAAGGATCAAAACGCACAAAGTTAACACGACCTGCGCCACCACCAGTTGGTACAGATGTGGTTGGACCAATAATAGACCAATTGGCAGCTTGAGGAGTTGGTGTGCCAGGACCAATAGGTGCTCTATTTCCATCCTGAGTAGAATAATTAGAATAATAATCATTCATAGCATTTATCATCACCATTCTGTCTCCAGAAGGGTACAAACGAGGTTTCATTAAATCTTCCCAACGTTTAAATGCTTTCCAGCCTGGCTTTTTTGTTTTTATAATTGTGGGGCTATGTCCAATATTTGCCCATTTAACAGAATAAGTGGGGTTAGGGACTTCAACATCGACTTGTTTTGAAGGATCCGACCAATATTGTTCAAAAGCTTGCTGAACAGTATAAAAATTAATGCTAGGATCCTGCATCATTTCGGCCCAATTGTTTTGAGCGGAAGATGAATTTACAGATAGCATAGAAACAAGTGTTCCTAAGAAAAATGTAATTTTTTTCATTGTACTTTAGTTTAGAGAGTTACGAATATAGTTTTTAAAAAAAACAAAAGCAAATTTTATCTTAGATTTCTAATCCTTTGAGAAACTTTTTTGTCGAATATAAAATCGAACATGGCAAAATACAAATCGAATTCTTTTAATTATAAGGTTTCGGAACTCGTCTAAATGATTTTTTTATATTCGTAAACGAATTACAGACTAATTTTAAATGCCCTATATTCGAAGGATGTGATTAGATGTATACAAAGATTCTTTAAAAACGTTATAATGAAATTCACACGATACCATATCAACCTCCTTCTAGTTTTCACAATCGCTTTTTCACAAAAAAGTTTTTCTCAATTAAATATTATTGATTCGCTCATAGCAATTGTAAATACCGAAAAGCCCGACACCAATAAAGTCAAGCATCTAAACGATGTTGCTTGGGAGCTAATGGAGTCGAATCCTGATTCTGCCATTACCTATGCTAACGAAGCATTGCTATTAGCAAAAAAATTGAACTGGGAAAAAGCCTTTGGAGAAACACTACGCAATTTGGGGACCTGCAATTTTCTTAAAGCGGATTACCCAAAAGCACTAGACTTTTATTTAAAAGCACTAAATTTTGATGAGAAAATAATTAACAAAAAGGGAATGGCATCTGACTTAGCCAACATTGGCTTGGTTTATAAGAATCAAGACGAATATGAGAAGGCTATAACCTATTATCAAAAGGCTTTCAAAATAGATGAAGAAATTGGAAGCAAAAAAGGGATGGCTGCGGATTTGGGAAACATTGGAACAGCCTACAAATCCTTAAAAAACTATTCAGAAGCACTCGAATACCATCAAAAAGCACTATTGATTTACCAAGAGCTGAACAACAAAAGGGGACTGGCAATTAACTATGGTAGCATTGGCAACATCTACAAATCAACTGCGGAGTACGACAAGGCGCTTGAAAACTACCTTTCCTCACTAAAACTGTATGAAGAATTAGACAACAAAAATGGCATTGTCATCAATTTAACCAATATTGGTTTTGTGTATACAAAACAAAAAAAATTCAAGGAAGGAGAAGCGTTTATATTAAAAGCACTTCAAATAAGCAGAGAAATAGGACTAACCAAACAGACAATGGAAGCAGAAGAAAATCTCTCTGAATTGTATACCCAAAGCAGAAAATTTGAGTTGGCATTAGAGCATTATAAAAATGCGATGATTCTAAAAGACAGCTTATTCAATGAAGAAAAAAACAACGAGTTGGTTCGAAAAGAAATGACATTTGAATTTGAAAAAAAAGAAGCGGTAGCAAAAGCAGAGCAGGATAAGAAAGATATAATTGCAAAAGAAGCCCTTAAACAAAAAGAGAAGGAGCGAAATTATTTTATAATTGGTTTTTCATTACTAGCAATTTTTGCCTTCATTCTTTTTAGGGGCTATAAACAAAAACAAAGGGCAAACGAATTAATTACATTTCAAAAACAATTACTTGAGCAAAAACAAAAAGAAATTATTGATAGTATTGAATATGCAAAACGAATACAGCTATCAATACTACCAAATGAAAATTATATTCATAAAAACATAAAACGATTAAATAAAAAAGCATAAATTAGACACATGGAAACATTAACAGCAACCAAACCTTTTTTTATCGTTTACAAACCGAAAGACATTGTAAGTGGTGATTTTTATTACGCATTGTCGCATAAACATTTGGGTAGCAAAAAAGAGATTTTTTACATGAGTGCAGCGGATTGTACAGGCCATGGAGTACCCGGTGCTTTAATGAGCATGATGGCGGTTTCGAAACTCAACGAATCCATAATTGAAAAAAACTTAATTGCACCGAATGACATCTTGGATAATGTAAGAAAAGGTATCATTGCATCGTTAAATCCAGAAGGCAGCGAGGAAGAAAGTAAAGATGGGATGGACTGTGTTCTATGTGCATTTGATTTTGAAGAAATGAAGCTAGATTTTGCTGCTGCTAATAACCCTCTTTGGTTAATCAGAGATGGCGCAGTTATGGAATTCAAGCCCGATAAAATGCCTGTTGGTAAATCACCAAAAGAAAGCGAACCCTATACACTACAAAGCATTCAACTTCAAAAAGGGGATACTATTTACATTTTCACTGATGGTTATGCCGATCAATTTGGTGGCGAAAAAGGGAAAAAATTCAAGTATAAACAGTTACAAGATTTATTGCTAAAAAATTGCAGCAAATCAATGGAAGAGCAAAAACAGCTTTTAAGTACAACCATTGAAAAATGGATGGGAAACTTGGAGCAGGTAGATGACATTCTTGTAATTGGAATAAAAATTTGATTTTTCATCGAATAGCCACAAGGCTCTATTTTTTCAAATAATTGCATTTCAACCAACATTACATTTGAAAATGCTAAAATATTTTTTTTCGTTTTTATTATTACTTGGTTTTACCTCGGTAATTACTGCACAGAATCAAAAAATTGATTCACTTAAAAGGTCAATTATTACATCCAAAGCAGATACGACCATTGTTAATTGTTATAACTCAATTGGCAAGGAATATGAATTTATTAATCAAGACTCCTCCATTCACTATTTATTAAAAGCAAATGCTTTAAGTCTTAAAATAAACTATCAAAAAGGACTTGGAATATCGTATACTTATTTAGGCTATTTAGCGGAGGATGTATCTGCATATGACTCTGCAATTAGCTGCTATACAAAAGCTTGCAATATCTTCGTCAAAATAGGAAATTATTCACGAGCAGCGGAGCTAAACAAGGTTATTGGCGAAGCATTTAAATACAAAGGGAATCTGAAAGAAGCCTTGACCTATTTCCAAAAAGCACTCAGCATTTACGAACAAATAAAATCAGAAGAGGGTATTGCAGGTGTTAATTATTCGATGGGAACCATGTATAAAGACATGGGAAGGATTGACAGAGCGATGGTGTGTTACAAACAGTCTTTAGAAATATACAAAGGCCTAAACAGAACGATAGACATTGGAAACTTAACTACTGCTGTTGGTATTATACACGATTTAAATAAAAATTTTGCTGAAGCAAAGAAATGTTATGCTGAAGCTGAAAAACTATACCTGAGCAAAAACTATGATAATGGACTGTCGAACCTATACACCTGGATGGCCATTACAGCGTATAACGAAAAGGATTTAAGAAAGGCATTGAATTATTTTATGAAATCGCATGACATTTATAAAAGACTAAACAATACGGGTGGACTCATGTATGCATACGACAACATTGGAAGTGTGTATACCGAATTGGGCGATTATCCAAAAGCAATTGAATGGCAAACAAAAAGCTTAAACATGGCTTTGGAAGTGAAAGGCTTAGATAATATTAAATATGCCTACGAGTTGCTTGCAAATACCTATGCTAAAAAGGGCGATTATAAGTTGGCGTACGAGAATTACCTTTTATTCACAAAATACAAAGACAGTCTTTTGAATGAGAGTACGTCCAAACAACTTGCAGAGATGGACAAAAAATTTGAATCGGCACAAAAAGACAAGGCTCTAATTTTAAAAGATGCCGAAATCTTAAAACAATCAACAATAGCCGAAAAGCAAGCCACACAAAGAAATTATTTACTTCTTGGAATTGCATTGCTGCTCCTGTTTTCTGTTTATATCTACCGTGGTTACAAGCAAAAACAAAAAGCAAATGAAATCATTGCTTTGCAAAAAGAAGAAGTAGAAATGCAAAAAACACTGGTTGAGGAAAAGCAAAAAGAAATACTTGATAGCATCCATTATGCAAAAAGAATACAAGAGTCACTATTACCTACCGAAAAATACATTGAACGAGTACTAAGGAAAAAGTAAATAGCCGCTTAATCGCCTTCTTTAATTGGCATTTCCCCTACAAAACAAATAGTATACACCTTTTGATTTCTGTTTCAACAAAATCTTGTTCATTACTTTATCATTATTTGTAGTGTAATACAGGTTGAATTTTATAGTTTTATCAAAACAATTCTAAACTACGTTCTGTTTATGGCGAAAGAAATAGAGAAAAAGATTTTCGTTCTTGATACATCGGTAATTATTTACGACCACATGGCGGTAAAAAATTTCAAAGAACACGATGTCGTAATTCCAATAACAGTTCTTGAAGAGCTCGATAATTTTAAGAAGGGCAATGATACCAAGAATTTTTCTGCACGCGAATTTTCGCGTTACATCGATAAAATTTCTAACGGACATACACTCCAAGATTGGATTAATATCAATGGCAAAGGTCATGGTATGATTAAAATTGAAATGCACCAAAATTCAAAAATTGATGCAGAAAAAGTTTTTGGAGAACGTAAAGGTGACCATCGTATTTTAAATACTGCGATGTACGTTGCGGAAAATAATC
>JBIIOB010000080.1:0-7709 GCA_044337125.1 Bacteroidia bacterium | reverse complement strand
CATTGCAGCAACTGAAATAGCCGTTTGTGCACCAATTCCAGATGATGCACCTGTTATAAGGATTCTTTTTCCAGTAAGTGTGAATGGATTATTCATCATGCGACTTCAACTATTTCAGGACAAATTATTTTATAGGTATTAAAACTTGCTACTCCCCATGATAATCCTACGCCAAATCCTGAAATTATAAAATTTAAAGATTCGTTTTGTAATTGTTCTCTTAATTCTGATACAATTGTTAAAGGGATAGAAGCAGAGCTGGTATTTCCAAATTTTGAAAGAGTATATGGAACCTGTGATGCTTCAAATTTTACTTTTTTACGAATGCTTTCATTCATTAATAAATTTGCTTGATGCATCACAAAATAATTATAATCTGTTGTTTGCGTTTTTGTTGTTTCTAAAAAACTTGAAATCATTTTAGGAACTTCTGTAATTGAAAAATTAAATACATCAAATCCATTGAGTGCTGTATTTAAAGGGCTTCTAAATATTCCTTCTGAAATTTCAACTTCGTCAAATGATTCTTTTGTAGCTAAATTTCTTAATCCTCCATGAGGAACAATAATGGCATCATAACGAGAGCCATCTGTCATCAAATCAAAATGAAAAGGCGAACTATTAGGTGCAAATTCGATGGCTGTGGCAGTTGCAGCATCTCCAAATAAAGGGAAAGTGCTCTTATCTTTATAATTACAGGTTACAAGTGAATTATCACCAACTAGTAATAGTCCTCTTTTTAATCCACTACTTGATAACATGCTGTTTAATATCGATAATCCATAAACATATCCTGAGCAGCCCATTCCTACGTCAAATGCAACCGTTGATTTTGATAAGCCTAAACGGTCTTGAAGTATACAGGCAGTTGATGGTAAAAAATAATCCTTAGATTGAGAAACAAATATCAGAACATCAATACTTTCTTTTGCCCAACCTAATTCTGAAATTAGTTTTTCTGATGCTTCAAAACAAAGGTCGGAAGTGGTAATGTGTTTGGGTGCAAATCTTTTTTTTTCAACTCCAATTGTTTTAATAAGCATCTTTTTCTCCTGTTCAGTAAGGTGCTCATAGTCCCAATTTGATATTTCATTTTTAGGAACCGCAGCTGCGATTCCTGCAATTTTTGTATGTTGAGTAGAAAAAAATGCCATAGTACTTATTGTTTTCTGCTTTGAATAAGGTCAAAGAGATTTTGGATAGTATCAATTTGTCGAAGATCATTTCCAGTTATGGTTATTCCAAATTCAGAATCAGCCAATGCAATGATAATCAATCCATGCATTGAACTCCATTCTTTCATGCTGCGGAAGGAGGTGTCTGGCTTTAATTGTTCAGCATCTTCCAAATCAAATTCGCTTGCTATTTTTTTTATAAACTCATTAATTTCCATACCAGTAGTTTTTCGTGTTTATTTTCAGTACAATAATAACCAAATTAATTTACAATGTGATAATTGTACCCGTCCAGGATAGGCCTATTCCAAATGCTGCTATAAGAACCTTATCACCTTTTTTTGCTTTGCCTTGCTTGATTGCTTCGCTAAGCGCGATAGGAATAGTAACAGATACAGTGTTGCCAACTTCTTCAATATAATTGAAAAATTTATCTTCTTCAATTTTTAATTTTCTTCGAAGTACACTAAGTAAAAAGCCATTTGCTTGATGGAATATAAACAAATCAATGTTTTCTTTTTTCAAGTTATTCTTTAAAAGGATTTCTTCAATCATTGGTGGAACAACTCTCATTGCAAAGGTGAAAATTTCAACGGCATTCATTTCCATTCTGCCATATGGTAATCCACCTACTGCTTCATGCTCTTTAAACCAAGCTGCATCAGCAGGGTTTCGTGTGCCACTTCTTTTTACAATTAAATTCTCTGCACCCGAACCATCAGTACCAAATGTAAATTTGCCAAGTCCAGAATTATCCGTTTCATCTAATGAAATAAGTGTTGCCGCTCCTGCATCTCCAAATATCATTCGTAAATCATAATCATCAGGATGAATAACGGTTGATGGAATATCGGATGTAATAGCAAGCACATTTGTCGCTTGCCCACTTTCGATCAAGCCTTTTGCAACACTTAAACAATATACAAAACCAGTACATCCATAAGGAACATCAATAGCTCCAATGTTTTTGTTTAATTTTAAGCGCTCCTGCAAAACACATGCAGTAACGGGGCCTTTATAGTCTAATCCTTCTGTACAAAAGATGAGATAGTCTATTTTAGATTTGTCGAAATTGTGCTCTGTGAAAAATTTTTCGGCTGCATAAAATCCTAAATCGGAACCTACTATTGAAGGTTTTGTAATATGCCTTTTTTTTATTCCAGTTTTTTTGAAAATATCAGCCTCTGTTAAAGTAGGGAAAATCTTACAAAGGTCACTATTGGTTAGTGTATCCTCTGGGAGATAGTAACTGATGGCTTTTAATGATGCTTTCAAGGATTTCTGTTTATTGCAAAGATATGAATTACAAGATGAAGATAATAAAATTTACAATCAAATTAAAATAGCTATTTTTGAATTATTAATAATAGCTATGAACTACTTTAATATTGCATTTAAAAATATAGACAAAGCTGCATTTAAAAAATGCTTGCTTTTCTTCTTTTTGTTATCATTTATAATTTTTGGAAAAAGCATCTTTAATGAGTATGCAATGGATGATGAGTTTGTTGTGAAAGACAACGCTCTTGTACATAAAGGGATTAAAGGAATACCACAGATTTTTAAATCAACTTATGTAATTGATAAGATGAAATATAGCTATGAGTACCGTCCTTTAGTTAAAGCTACATTCGCAATCGAATATCAGTTTTTTAAAGAAAACCCACATGTAAGCCATTTTGTAAATATCTTATTGTATTTATTTTCTGTTATTCTGTTATTCATTGTTTTACTCCATTTGTTTGAGAATTATCATTATTTATTTTCTTTCACAATATGCATCCTGTTCTTAGTTCATCCTTTGCATTCAGAGGTTGTGATGAGTTTAAAAAATAGAGATGTCATCTTAAGTTTTATTGGTTGTTTTTCTAGTTTATATTTCTATTTGAAATATGCAAAAGACTTTAAGTTTATTAATATAATTTGGGGTTCCTTTTTTATGCTTTTTGCATTGCTTTCGAAAAAAGATTCAATCACTTTTTATGCTATTATTCCTTTTACAATTTGGTTCTTTACTAATATATCATTAAAAAGAATTTTAGTTATTTTGGGAGCTAATGCTTTACCATTTTTGATTTTTTGGTTTGCGTCCAAGAGTATTGAAAATAAGGTAGTACGTAAATTATTGCAATGGGAAAATCCACTCTTTATCGATTCAACTATTTTGGATCGAATTCCTCAAGGGATTTATTCCACATTCTTTTATCTGAAAATGTTTATCCTCCCACATCCCTTGGTTGCTTATTATGGTTACAATCAAGTACCAATTGTTGGTTGGACACATCCAGTTGTATTGTTTACAATTTTGGGTATTGGTGTTTTTATTTATTTGCTTTTTAAAAATTTTAAAAATAGAAACATTGCTCTTTATGGTTTTATTTACTTTTTCATTGGTATTTCAATGTTCACCAATATTGTTAAACCTGTTGTAGGGATAGTGGGAGAGCGATTTGCATTTATACCTTCTGTAGGATTATGTATTGCTGCGGTTTGGCTTTTATTTACCTATCTAAAAGTTCCTTATGAAAATTTACAGTCTAAGGTTTTTAAACTAAGCAATGGTATAATTGTTTTTTTAGTGTTGATAATTGTCTTGTATGGAGGTAAAACCTTTTCACGTAATAAGGCATGGAAGAACAGTTACACACTTTACGAAACTGATGTTGAAACTGCAACTGAATCAGCACATACCCATTCCTTATTTGCTGCAGCATCAGTAAATGAACTTAAGGTGAATAAGAAACTAACGATGAAAGAGAAAAAAGTTCATGTTGATAATGCAATAAAATATTATAAAGAATCCTTGAGAATTTTACCAGATTACGTTACATCATTAAATAATTTAGGGATGGTTTATTATACTTATTATAATAAACCTTTGGATGCGATGCCATATCTTGAAAAGGCAATTAAACTTGATACATCTTATACTGAAGCGTATTTTAATTTAGCAACTTGTTTAGCGGCTGTGAAAGAATATGAAAAAGCAGAAAAGCTTTATTTAAAGGTAATTGCGATGTATGATCAATCATTTGTTCTCCAAAAATCAACTGAAATTGTGTTGGTGCAACTAAAAAAGGAAATAGAAACCGCATCAAAAGGGGAAATGGCAAAATTAAAAAGAGCCTACCGTATTGTTGATCGATTAAGCAGAGAAAAAATGAAGTATGATGAGAAATCAATTGAATATATTAATTCTTACTATTCACTTAGTAATATGTATGCTATCAATAAACAATTTGATAAAATTATTCAATTAAATTCTGGAGCAATTGAAAAAGATTTGAAATCAGATGTTCCCTATATAAATATTGGTAATGTATATTTTATGAAAGGGGATACATTAAAAGCACTTCCTTATCTTGAAAAAGCAATCACCTTAAATTGGAATAATCGGTTTTTAAATACTTTCCTATCAGATTATTATAAAAGGGGAGGAGATGATAAAAAATCAACATATTATTACAATTTGATGACCAAATCATCAAAATAACCATCTGATATTGATGGACGCATCGGAAATTCTCACTAAATGCAACCATTTTATAGGTTTAAGCATCATGATTGTTAATAAATCATAAAAAAAGACATTGGTTTATTGTAAATATTCATAACTTTATAGCTGAAAAACTAGAACTCGTCTACTAAAAAACAATATCATGATTAAGAAAAAATTACTATTAGTGTTGTTTGTTTTATCACTAACAGCCGGTTCTGCATTTGCACAAATCGAGAAGGCAAATGTTAATTTTTATTACAGCACTAAGGCTGGGAAATCTGTAGATGCCCAAATGGTGCATTTTACTTTTATGATAACTGGTATTAAATCGGATGCGCACTATCAGGCGCTTTACAATCGTTTTTTAAAACAAGATGGCATTAGAAAGGTGGATATGTCACCTTATGACATTAAACAAGAGAGTGCATTGTGTAAGTTTTCTTTCAAAAAGCCCTTAACGAGCGAGTATCTTCAAAAGGTGCTTACCTATTTAGGTTTAGATGGTGTTTATATTGATAATGAATTTATCGCAATAGCTAATCTTTCAAGCTATTTGGACACCAAGAAAAAACAAAATTCTACAAAATAAAATCCCATTTATTTTTTTAAATTTTATTTGAATAAATTATGATAAAAAGGCTACAATTATGTTTGGTATTGGTATTAAGTATAATATCAATTTCAGGTTTTTCTCAAACATTTAATGGTACAGGTGGTGCTATTCCTGATAATAATGTACAAACGTGTTTTCCTCTTACTGTAACTGGTTTACCATCAGCTTTGGATGCTACCAATGGTTTAACCCAAGTTTGTATGAATATCACTCACACATTTGATGGTGATTTGGACATCTTCCTAGTATCACCCAATGGTGCTTCTTTGGAGTTGGTGACCGATGTTGGTGGTGGTGGAAATAATTTTCAAACAACTTGTTTTACAGCTACGGCTGCAACTGCGGTAACAGCAGGAACAGCTCCATTTAATGGGACATACCGCCCTGAAGGTAGCTTTGCGAATTGTATTAATGCGGGTGTGAATGGTAATGGAACTTGGTATTTGTGTATTACGGATGATGGAGGAGGAGATGTTGGAACATTAAATTCATGGAGTATTACATTTGGTTCAGGTGGTGCTATTGGTGCTACACCTGGTTGTAATTTGAATGCTATTGCAAGTGATGTTTGTATGGGAGCTCCCTCTATTTGTTCTTTGGACGGATATTGTGGAAATACTAGTGTTTGTTTCTCTCCAGGTCAAATTCCTTCTGGATTTTGTGGGTCTGTTGAAAATAATGGTTGGTTAACATTCGTAGCAAGTGCTACTTCTGCAACATTAAACATTACTGTAAACAACTGTGTGTTTTCCGATGGTATTCAAATGGAGATTTATGGTACATCAAACTGTCAAACATTTACATCGTATTCCAATTGTTGGAATCCTGGGGTCGAAACCAATGGTTCCGTTACAGGAACCGGTTTAACGATAGGCCAGACCTACTATCTAATGATAGATGGATATGCTGGTGATAATTGTGATTACGTAATCAATCCTGGTGCAGGTATTTTAACTGTAAATATTTCTCCTGCAACTACTACCATTTGTTCGGGTTCAAGTACAACTTTAACCGCTAATGCCACAGGTGCCACGGGTTATTCCTGGTCCCCCGGTGGTCAAACCACGCAAAGTATTACAGTCAGTCCTGGATCTACGACCACCTATACTTGTACTATTTCAGGAACCTGTGGAGGAGGAGCAACGGCTACTTCCACTGTAACTGTTAATACTGCCGCCACTGTAAGTGCAGGAGCTGATCAGGCTATCTGTTCAGGTTCAACGGTAACAATGGCTGGTTCATTCGGAGGCGGTGCTTCAAGTGCTACTTGGTCAACAAGCGGAAGTGGTTCATTTACAAGTACTACAGCAACAAATGCTGTTTATACTCCTTCTGCAGCCGATATTAGTTCAGGAACGGTAACTATTACTTATACAACAAATGATCCAGCTGGTCCTTGTCCTGCAGTTTCTGATGCTATGGTTATTACCATTAGTCCAGCTGCAACAGTAAATGCTGGTTCTGACCAAACTATTTGTTCAGGAACAGCGGTTACATTAGGTGCAACTCGAGGTGGTGGTGCTACCTCTTCAACTTGGTCATCAAGTGGAACTGGAACTTTTAGTAATACAACAATTTTAAATCCAACGTATACACCATCGGCAGCAGATATTTCTGCTGGTACAGTTACTCTTACTATTACTACCAATGATCCTGCTGGTCCTTGTCCAGCGGTTTCGGATGCAATGGTTGTTACAATAAATATTCAAGCTTCAGCAAATGCTGGTCCTAATCAAACAATCTGTGCAGGAAGCACAGTTTCATTAACTGGTACTCGTGGCGGTAGTGCAACATCTTCCACTTGGACAACTAGTGGTTCTGGATCATTTGCAAATGCTTCGGCTACAAGTACAACTTATACACCTTCAGCAGCGGACATAGCGGCTGGAACAGTAACCCTTACCATTACTACCAATGACCCTGCTGGACCTTGTCCTGCAGCAACTTCATCCATGGTTGTGACAATTAACCCTGCGGCAACAGTATCTGCTGGTGGAAATCAGACAATTTGTGCTGGAAGCACAGTTACCCTTACTGGTTCAAGAGGTGGAGCTGCTACTTCTTCCACATGGACATCAAGTGGAACAGGTTCATTTGCTAATGCAACATTGGTAAACACAACTTATACTCCTTCTGCTGCAGATATTGCTGCTGGAACAGTAACACTTACCATTACAACGAATGATCCTGCTGGTCCTTGTCCTGCAGCAACTTCGTCTTTGGTTCTTACTATCAATCCTGCAGCTACAGCAAGTGCAGGTGCAAATTCATCCATTTGCGCAGGTAGTACTTATACTTTAGCTGGTTCTATTGGTGGAGGTGCTTCTACACTTACTTGGACATCAAGTGGTAGTGGTTCATTTAGCAATGCAACTGCTACAAATCCAACCTATACTCCATCAGCTTCAGATGTTTCTGCTGG
>JBIIOB010000079.1:0-7731 GCA_044337125.1 Bacteroidia bacterium | reverse complement strand
GTTGGTTTGTCGGAATTTGGATTTTTAAATAAGGTAATTATTTCACCCAACCCAAGTTCAGGTCAATTCACCATTGATGGTATAGAAGAGAATGTTTTTATTGAGGTTTTTGACATTACAGGTAGATTAATCCTATCTGAATCCATTACCGGAAACAATAACACAATTGATTTAACTAGCAAAGAAAAGGGCGTTTACATTTACAGAATTACAGACAACAAAAAAGGAATACTTCAAGGAAAGTTTATTATTAAGTAAATTATATTCTTTTCACACCCAAGCTCCAAGCTCAAAAGCCTTTCCCACACCCGTCCTGTGTGCTAGTATTAAAAGGTATAAAATATTAATTGCCTTTTAAAATACCCATCAGTTGGTAAGGCAATCAATATTTTCTGTCGTTCAGACTCCCACAAGCCTTGTCTTCACTGCTAGTCGGGGATGCTATGCAGAGCAAGTGTATCTCTTATGGCAAGGCTAGAATCCTGCTACGCCCCCGAACCCCAATGGCTATATGACCCGTCAAATGTGGCTTCAGGCTTTCCTCCCTTCAAAGCTCCTAATCACACGCCTTTGTGTAATACGCAACAGGGTTCATACATCTTTCATTTTATAGCATCTCAAATGATGCTATAGTCTTTATGGTATTCACTACACCTGTTTGCTTCTTACATGGATCAGTTCATGGGTGAAATACCCATAAGAATTTCACACCACATTTTCCATAGCCATATATATAGCCATATTACAAACTAAGTCTGCCCTACAGGCGGTTTTCATAAAATTTATGTAGTTCAGCTAAAAAGCTTCCTACAGAAATTTTACGCTTTAAAAAAGGCTATGATCTATAACTTCTTTTATACATGATATAGATAAAATAGGAAAGCCCTATTTAAAAATAAATAATAACCAGTATTTGCCTATAAGCAGATACACAAAACACAAAACATTATGAACGCATTAAGAAACAAAGTACAATTGATTGGAAATTTAGGAATGAATCCAGAAATTAAAGAATTAGAAGGTGGTAAAAAATTTGCCAAAATGAGCATAGCTACAAACGAGCATTACAAAAATGCAAATGGTGAGCGTGTAACAGAAACACAATGGCACAATGTAATTGCCTGGGGAAAAACTGCTGAAATAGTGGAAAAATTCTTAAACAAAGGCAGTGAAGTAGCTATTGAAGGCAAATTAATCAATCGTAACTACACAGATAAAGAAGGAATTAAACGTTACGTAACAGAAATTGAAGTAAGTGAATTATTGATGCTAGATGCTAAAAAATAGTTGATAGTGTGTGAACAATAAGCAGTCATAATTTGGGCAGAGAGGCATAGAGCCACATCACCCAATAGGGGAAGCGTTGACATTAAGTCCGCTTCCCTTTTTCATTAATCTAAAAAGTCAAATCTTATGAAACAAACAATTAATCCGGAAGAACTAAAAGTTCAATTATTACAATTTAATGGTACGGAACATTATTATGAACACAGAACTATTGGAAGTAGAAAATTGCTACTAACTGATGGATGCAAATATCTATGTGAAGTAGCACAATGCTATTGGCTGTTTGACCTTTTTGCAAGTTACCAGTACAAACTTAGCAATGAAGAATTTCAAACATGGACTCTAACTAAAACAAAATCCAATGGTTGGGAAGTTTCTGCCACAGATGGCAATGACAAAATGCTTGTAACACAGTACATTCCATTCAGTGATTTCGCAATAGAAGTTGGCTTTACAATCTTCTTAGCTGATGGAGTAGCAATGTTGCCTTCGGAATATTAATTTAAAAATCTAAAAAACATGAAAATAAACAATCAATTATCAGAAATACAAGTAAACTACACTTCAAAAGTCAAGATTTCTGAAATGCAAAAGGTGACTTCATCAAAAGATGCTTTAGAGTGCTTTAGACATATTTGGAGTGACAAAATCAACTATATAGAAGAGTGTGTTTTGTTGTTGCTTAATAGAGCTCATAAAGTAATGGGATATGTAAAATTGTCTTCTGGAGGAACAGCAGGAACTGTTGTGGACGCTAAGGTCATTTTCCAGGTTGCACTTAAATGCAATGCAAGTTCAATTATATTATCTCATAACCATCCCAGTGGTAATATTAATCCAAGTGAACCTGATAATGTAATTACAAAACAAATATTAGAGGTTGGAAAATTTCTTGGCATTCCTCTTCTTGATCACATTATAATAACGCAAGAAGGTTTTTATAGTTATGCTGATGAAGGTTCATTAATCTAAAAAACTTGGGGAGGTTAAACTTCCCAGGTTTAAACCTTATAAGTTTAAAGAAATACTTAAATTGGCTGTGGAAACAAGTCCAATAATTATAACTTTTTCTACAACAAAAAAATCATGTCTAACCAGGCTAAAAACTTGCAAAATCTGTGCACAAGAATTATGACTTAGGGTAAAAGTGGTGGGCCCACTTGGAATCGAACCAAGCACCCACAGATTATGAGTCTGTTGCTCTAACCGAATGAGCTATAGGCCCAATTACTTACAAATAAGTAATTTTGGACTGCAAAGCTATATATTTGCAGCAAATTAACAAACCTATATTTGTATTTTTTATGGAAATAGACTTAAACCGCTATAAAAATATCATATTCGACCTTGGTGGTGTCATTCTTAATATCGATTACAACCTTTCTGTTGATGCATTTAAAAAATTAGGCCTCGATAACTTTCAAACACATTTTTCTCAGGCTGCTCAAAATCATTTGTTCGATCTTTATGAGAAAGGTTTAATCACTTCGAATGATTTTAGAATGGAATTAAAAAAACAGCTGAACGATACAATTTCCTTTAATGATATTGATAATGCTTGGAATGCTTTGTTACTAAATCTTCCAGCAAAACGATTGACTGTGTTAGAACAGTTAAAAAATACGCACCGTACTTTTCTTTTGAGCAATACCAATGAAATTCACATCAATGAATTTAATAACTATTTGAAAAATGAATTTCATATCAACGATTTGTCGAATCATTTTGAAAAACTGTATTTGTCGTATGAAATAGGAATGCGAAAACCTGACAAAGAAATTTTTGAATTTGTGCTTTCTGAGAATAACCTTAAAGCATCCGAAACATTGTTTATTGACGATAGCAAACAACACATTGAGAGTGCTAATTCGTTGGGCTTAAATACGTATTGGTTAACAAATTGCGAAACAATTTTAGATTTGTTTCCATTGGTAAATGCGTAATTTTATTTACTTTTAAACTCAAATGAAACAGCTTCTAAAAACACTTTTTATTTTTTTAATACTATTTCCTTCATCTATTTTGAATGCACAAGAGGGTGTAGAGGAAAAGTTGCAAAAAAAAATTAAAGAACGCAAAGATCGAATTGTTGTTGATTTTAGTTATGATGGCTGGTTAAACATGCCCAAAGGTATTCAACAAAAACCTTATTCACTTGGTGGAAATGCCTATTTAATGTGGGATTATCCTGTTGGTTATGGGCCATTAAGCTTGGCATTTGGAGCAGGAATAAGCACACATAATGTTCATAGCAATGGACAAATTACCTATTCAATTGACGGGAAATATACTTCACTACAAGCAATTACATCCCCGTATCGTAGAAATAAATTGTCGTGCAATTATTTTGAAATTCCGTTAGAATTGAGAATTCGTGGTGGTGCAAATGGACATGGTTTTAAATTAGCTGTTGGTGGAAGAATTGGTTACATGTACAATGCACATACAAAGGTTATTGACGATGATGGGAAGCGAAAGGTGTATTGGATTAAAAATATTAATCCATGGAGATACGGTGTAACCTTTCGAATTGGTTATGATAAGATTACCTTACAAGGCTTTTATGCTTTATCAGAACTTTTTGAAAAAGGCAAAGGGGAGCCTAAAATGGTTCCTTATTCAATTGGAATCGGATTATTATTGTATTAATAGTATGTTAAGAATAACACTCATTTTTTCTGTTCTATTTATTTTTTCCTGTGGCAATGCTCAAAAAGTAGAGGTTGCTACTGTCAACGATTCTGCTAAAACGCTTAATACAGATACCGTTAAAATTCCCAATAATGGCGATTACATTAAACGTTATAAAAATGGGGTAATAGAAATACAAGGTCAGATGAAAGAGGGCAAGCGCGAAGGTGTTTGGAAAAGTTTTTATCAGAATGGAGCACCTTGGAGTGAAACTGTTTTTACTGGAGGCCAAAAGAATGGAGCAACAAGTTCATTTTACAAAAATGGACAAAAACGGTATGCGGGCTTTTTCACAAACGACAAGGAAAGTGGAAAATGGAGCTTCTGGGATGAGCAAGGCAATCTTGTGAGAGAGATGGATTATAATGTTGCAGATATCAAATAATGTTTTATTTTTGGGGAAACTCAAACCTCAATGACTATGAATATTTCTACAAAATTTACAATTTCAATTTTTGCACTTTCTATAGCTGCAATTTCTATTACAGAATTTACATCGCCAGCAATAGGACATGGTTCTGGTGCACCAGCTGGTAAAACAGGTTCTCCTGGAGATGCATCAAACTGTACTAGCTGCCACTCAGGAACGGCTACTTCTCAAGCAGGTTTAATAACTACTAATATCCCAGTAGCAGGATATACCCCAGGACAAACATATACAATTACTGCTTCAATTGTTTCAAACCCAACGGCAAAATTTGGTTTTGAAGTTTCTCCTCAAAATACCGCAGGAGTTCAGAAGGGAACTTTAGTTGTAACAAATTCAACAGAAACACAATTGGTGGGTAGCGGAAAATACATTACACATAAAACAGCTGGTATGGCTGGAACAGGTTCAAGAACATGGACATTTGATTGGACGGCTCCAGCTGCAGGAAATGGTGCAGTTACTTTTTATGGTGCATTCAATAAAACAAACAGTAGTAATACAAATGCTGGTGATCAAATTGTTTTAACATCAACAACTGTTCAAGAAAATACAGCAACAACAATTGCTGAAAATGACAACCAAATTAACTTGTCAATTTTCCCTAACCCTTCTTCTGAATTTGTTAATCTTTCATACGTGTTATCAGAAAACACAAAAATTGAGGCAAAGTTAATTTCATTAACTGGACAAGAAGTGATGACCTTGATTAACGAAGAACAAAATGCAGGAAAGCACGATGCTCGCATCGAATTGGCTCCTTCTATTGCTAAAGGAACGTATTTTGTTTCTATTAATGTTGGTGGAAAATTAAGCACTCAAAAATTAATCATTAAGTAATTCTTAAAATCTAAGAATGTCTATTTGCTAATAAACGATAGTAGATAGACATTCTTTCAAAAAGCAGATATGAAAAAATCAATAGGATTGTTTTCTGTTATAGCGATTGCTTTTGCATCGTGTACATATACAAAGGTGGATGTTCCTGTTAAAGAAGAAACCTGCGACTCTACAATTTCATACGTAAATGATATCGTTCCAATCGTTACAGCTAATTGTACAGGATGCCATAGTGCAGGTTTTGCATCTGGAGATTTTACTTCTTACGCGGGTTTGAAAACAAAAGCTGATAATGGAACACTAAAAAACAGAGTTGTTACACAACGTGATATGCCAGAAGCACCAAATACAATGAGTGATTCGGCTCGCGCAATAATTAGATGCTGGATTGTTCAAGGAGCCCCAAATAACTAAAAGGCACAATAATTGTCTTGTAATCAATAAAACTTATAACCATGAAAAAAATAGCCCTTTTAGCTTTTGTTATTGCTTCTGCAACTATTGCAAAAGCACAAATTTACATCGCAAAGTCTTGCGAAATTTCATTTTTCTCAGCTTCACCGCTTGAAAACATTGAAGCAATTAATAAAAACACGAAGCCAATTATCAACACGGCAACAGGCGATGTTCAAATGAAAATTGCAATTACTGGATTTGTTTTCGAAAAACCATTGATGCAAGAACACTTTAATGAAAATTATTTGGAATCAGATAAATTTCCAAGTGCAATTTTTAAAGGTAAAATCAATGAAAAAATTGATTGGACAAAAGATGGGGAGCACAAAGTTACCATCACAGGTACATTTGAAATCCATGGTGTAAAAAAAGAAAGAACCATTGATGGAGTGATAAAAATTAAAGGGCAAGAAGTTACAATTTCTTCTAAGTTTAATATTCATATTGCTGATTACAATATCAAAGTTCCTAGTTTATATGTAAAAAATATTGCAGAGGATGTAGAGGTGAAAATCAGTTCAGTTTTAGAACCATATAAAAAGAATTAATTTAAAACGTATGAAATTTAATTTTAAGTATTCAGCTGCACTTGCAGCCTTTATTTCAATAACTCAACTAGCAAATGCTCAAGATGATTTGTTAAGCTTAACCGAAGACCCTTCAGCAAAAGCAAAACACGAAAAAGTATTTGCAACTTTTAAAGGTGCAAAGGTTATCAACGCTCAAACAACTGAAACCGTAAAAAAGAAAACCTTGGATTTTTGCATAACACACCGTTTTGGAAACATTGGCGAGGCAAGTGGTGGAGGTGTTCATGCGCTTTATGGCTTGGACAACATTTCTGATATTCGCATTGGTTTTAGCTATGGAATAACTGATAATTTAACATTGGGTTGGGGGAGAAGTAAGTCGAAAGAATTGCTTGACGCAATGGTAAAATACAGATTCTTAACTCAAACACAAGATAATCACATTCCTTTATCCATTGCTTTTTATGGCAATGCGAGTTATAATCCACAAGTATCTGATCAGTTTTATACAGGCGCATCTTTACCAGCCGATTTCAAAAAAAATGATTTGCATCGTTTGGCATATACTGGCCAATTGATAATTGCACGCAAATTTGGTTCTCGATTTTCAATGGAAATTCTTCCTACCTACCAACACCGAAATTTTGTTATTGGAAATATAAATCCAGATAACGGTGCTGTTGAAAGCAATGATTTATTTGCAATCGGTGGAGCTGCTCGTTTAAAATTAACACAACGCATTTGTTTGGTTGCTGATTATTTTTATACATTTTCAAAATTTAGAACTGGTAATTCAACCACTCCCTATTACAATGCCTTAGCATTAGGTATTGAGATTGAAACAGGAGGTCACGTATTTCATCTAAACTTTACAAATGCTACAGGTATTATTGAAAATAATTTTATTCCAAATACCAATGATAGCTGGGCAAAAGGCGGAGTTAAATTCGGATTCAATATTTCTCGTGTTTTTAACATCGGTAAACGATAAAATAGTTAACATTATTGAAAAAGGGCTTGTTCATAAAACGTTCAAGCTCTTTTTTTATGCAGTAATAAATGCTTTATTTTTGTGTTGATGCCTATAGCTAAATCAACTAACCATATACAACCTAATACGAAATCAACCTCATCAATTGACACTTCAATTACGAGTTCGATGTTTGAAGGGCATTTGCTGGAAAAGCAAGTTGAAAAGCCGAGTATTCATTATACAAAATATGATTATCTGATTGCAGGGATTTTATTTGTTGCCTACACATTATTCGTTCTATTATATGCCAAAAACAGAAAGCGTTTAAACCAAGTAATAAAAGCTTTTTATATTAACCGTTTCGCTAGTCAGCTTGCTAGGGAAGAAGTATCTATTGTAAACAGGGTTTCCGTAATTTTATCCATTATTTTTTTATTTTCAATGACCTTATTTACCTGGCAAGTGGTCATGTTTTATGGATGGGCAGAAGAAATGGATGAATCGTATTTGTTTTTTAGTATCCTTGC
>JBIIOB010000078.1:0-7853 GCA_044337125.1 Bacteroidia bacterium | reverse complement strand
CCGTTATTGATGAAGCGATTGCCATGGGTTGCAACTTGGTAATTGCCCATCATCCCATTGTTTTTTCAGGTTTAAAGAAGTTCAATGGTAAAAACTATGTGGAGCGTGTAATTATAAAAGCCATAAAAAACGATATAGCCATTTATGCGGCTCATACCAATTTGGATAGCGTAAGCAATGGTGTAAATGCAAAAATTGCTGAGAAATTAGGGCTTATCAACTGTAAAATTCTTGCACCTTCAAAAGGGAACTTGAAAAAATTGAATACATTTTGTCCGGTTGATAAAGCGGAGGAAGTCCGCAGTGCACTATTTGAGGCGGGTTGTGGGTCAATTGGCAATTACAGCGAATGTAGTTTTAATACAACAGGTATTGGGACCTTTAAAGCAGGAAGTGCTGCAAAACCTTATATAGGAGATTTAGAAATACAGCATCAAGAAACTGAAAGCAGAATTGAAGTCATTTACCCAAATCATATTGAAGGAAAAGTGTTAAAAGCATTATTTGCAGCCCATCCTTATGAAGAAGTCGCTTTTGATTTAATTCAGTTGTCGAATTCGAATAAAGAAGTTGGCTCTGGTATGATAGGGGAGTTGGAGAAGGAATGTTCAGAATTGGACTTTTTGAAGGATGTAAAGCTAAAAATGAAGGCAGGTTCGGTTCGATACACGCCTTTATTAAACAAAACAGTTAAAAAAGTTGCCATTTGTGGTGGTTCGGGCAGTTTTTTACTAAAAGATGCCATTGCAAGTGGGGCAGATGTTTTTGTGACTGCTGATTTCAAATACCATCAGTTTTTTGATGCCGAAAACAGGCTTGTTATTGCCGATATAGGTCATTTTGAGAGTGAACAATACACATCCGAATTATTTTATGAGATTTTAAAGAAAAAATTTAATACATTTGCACTCCATTTGTCAAAAATTAATACTAATCCAATAAACTATTTATAAAAAATGGCAAAATCTAAAGCTGACGAAATTTCGGTAGAAGAAAAATTAAGAGCATTGTTTGAATTACAACAAACTGACTCTAAGATTGATAAAATCAGAACTGTAAGAGGAGAATTGCCTTTAGAGGTTAGAGACCTTGAAGATTTGGTTGCAGGTTTAGAAACTCGTATCAGCAATTTTAACGAAGAAGTAAAATCGTTAGAAGATGGTATCGTTGAGAAGAAAAATGTAATGAAAGATGCTGCGGCAGCTATCAAAAAATACGAAGCACAACAAGGAAAAGTTCGTAACAACCGTGAGTACGATTCAATTACAAAAGAAATCGAATTCCAAAATTTAGAGATTCAATTAGCTGAAAAACGCATCAAAGAATTCAAAGCAAACATCGCTGCTAAAAAAGAAGTGTTGGAAAATGCTGAAGCTGAATTGGCTGATCGTCAAAAAGATTTGAAAATCAAAAAGAAAGAATTAGAAGAAATTGTTGCTGAAACAGAAAAAGAAGAACAGTCGTTATTGAAAAAATCAGCTGCTTCTGAAGCAATGATTGAAGATCGTTTGTTGAATGCCTACAAACGTATCAGAGCTAACGTAATGAACGGTTTAGGAGTTGTTACTGTAGAGCGTGATTCATGTGGTGGTTGTTTTAACAAAATTCCACCTCAACGTCAATTAGACATCCAAACACATAAAAAAGTTATCGTTTGTGAGCATTGCGGACGAATCTTGGTAGATGCTGAAATTTTAACAGGAAAACCTGCAAAAGCATAAGCTACAAAATATTATCAACTAAAAAAGGCTACGAATTTCGTAGCCTTTTTAATTGATAATAATATCAAATACAATAGGTTTAGAATCAGAAAGCGACTGTTGTTTAATTGTTTTCGAATATTTTTTGTCTCCAACATAAATCGTAAAAACAATATCTTCATGTTTTTTGAAGTATTCTTTTCGGTCCTTAATACCCATTGTGCAAAGAAAATTCAACTTTGTATCGCCTCTATAACTGAATTCACCATTTGAATTGGTTTTTAAAAATATCGAATCCTTTGAACTATAATTTTCATCGATTATTAATGTCAACCTTTTGTTTTTTATTGGCTCCTCGTTTTTATTTAACAAATGGCCCTTCACTAGATAATCGGATTGTACTTTTTCGCCAATCTTGCTGTAGTATCTAATTGAAAAGTCGGATGTTCTTAGTTTGTAAATTTCTTCAGTATTTACTTCTATTGTGTGTATTGTATCATCACCGTATCGTTTGGTAATATATGGCTCTTTTGCTGGGGCATTTGATACCGTAGAAAGTTGATCGAATTTTATGTAAGTAAAATTTCCTTGGCTAAAAAGCACTTTAAAAGAAGAATGCCATTGTGCTGCAAAAAAATCTGTTGAATTCGTGTCCTTTAGAAATCGCTCATAGCTTTCTGAAAGCCAATAATAATTATTATCTTTTAATTGAAGACTTAAATCAAGGTCATGTAACGTTTTTTTATCTGTAAAATTTTGATCAAGTTCTTGTTTGTAGGCAATTAAAAGACTATCAGCAAAAACAGTAGTTAATCCTATATTTCTATAGTTCCATAATTGTGCAGGTTGATCACCATAGATTGAATCTTTTATTGAATTGGGTTTCCCAAGTGTTTCAATAAAATAGTTACTTTTTAAGTTTTTTTGTTCAATAGAATTGTTGAGGTGGATATCAATTAAATATTTGAAGTATTCGCTAATTTGAAAATTTTTGATGGCAGAGTCAATGATCTCAGGTGTGGTGGTTTCTATATAAAGGGGAATATTGGTAAATAACTTAAATCCAACGACTGTAAATTCATCTTTATATTCAAAAATATGATAGTAAACCCGACCTTCTTTTTCTAATTCTAAATTTAATTCCCCCATTGTTTTTGCGGAACCTTGGTATTTTGTCCCATCAGGATAATAAAAATGTAGGGATTGTTTATCAGTAGAATCTGATTGTGAAAGTGAAATATAAGAAATGGAAAGAAAGAATGCGATTGCAAAAATTTTCCACATCTTAATGAATTTATGGGAATAAAACACCATTACATTCAATGCAATTAATGGTAGGGATAACCGCATTGTATTTGTTGTTAATTGCTTTTATAAATTCATTTGCAATCAAGGCGTATCCTTTCTGATTAGGATGATAACCATCTAAACTAAAGAAACCTCCACTTACAAATACGGCATTCATGTCAACACCATCCCATTTTATTCCAGTAACCACTGAATTAAAATAAGAATGCATATCTACCAAGGCTAAATTGTATTGTGCCGCTTTTTGAGTAATTACTGCATTGTATGCATTGATTGTTTGGTCAAGGAGATATACTTCAGAACTATCAAGGACATATCTGTCATTTACTGTATTAATCATTAATCCATATCTAAAGCATTTCATGGAGTCCAAAGGAACAGAAAGTGTTATGTATTCTCCTTCGTGCATTTGACGAATACTTCCTGGTGCAGCAGCATCGTTTATTACGAATCCATTTCTTCCTACATTAAAATAAATATGTCCTAAACCAAAAGGTGTGTATAAATCATTTAATGAATCTGCTTGTGATTGGCGCTCTAAAACAGCATTGTCCCATTTAACCAATGTATAATATGGAAATGTTCTAAAATTTGGAATGGTTGCAATAACTCCTTTAGCACCATTGTTAGTTAATGCTCCTAATATGGTATCTAGGGTGTTACTAAAAGTTGTAGCAGTTGGAAGTGAAGGAATACCACCTAGACTTGCATAATTATAGATATCTTCCATTCCTAACCATGCTGAGAAGAAGGTAGCATTTTGAGCTTTGATATCATTAAAAAGTGTAGAAACTCCTGGATTACTTGCAATTCGGTTGTAATAAGGATTGGTGTTGCCCGATGCAACGCTATTACCAAGTGCAGGATTAAAATAGTCGGATAAATTTGCATAAGGAACAGCTAAATTATGAATGCTATTTCCTGCAATTCCAGAAAAATAAGGTGCGGTATTGCTTGCTGAAATAATTGATTTAACAGGAGATAAACTCGTAATGCCTTTGCAATCGGTTTTGTATCCTAGGTGACTAGGACTTACAAATTGACCTTCCCACGATTTGCTATTAATACCTAATCCATTATTATCGGGCATTAAAGCTTGGTTAAAGGTGTTGCCTCCAACTAATTTAAATTGTTCGGCAAGTAAGGCTGGAATTGAAAGTTTTTGTCCTTGTTGAAAAAGAGCACCATCTTGGGTTCCTGCCATGTAATTACCTCCAATGGCAATAGATTTAGAGAAATTGGCATCACCAGCACTAGGCTCAGGAATATCCAATTCTGGGGTGCAAGAATAAATTGATAAGAATGAAAATGAAAGAATTGCAAGCTTGATTTTTGTAGTAGTAGTTTTCATTTTATCGAATTATAAATTATACCATTTCGGTTAGGTTAATTGCTTCCACTGATTTTATTTCAGGAACCGATCGTTTGATGGATTCTTCAATACCAGCTTTTAGAGTCATCATACTCATGGAGCAGGATTTGCATGCTCCCATTAATTCAACCTTCACAATATTTTCTTCTGTAATCTCCACGAGCGAAACATTTCCACCATCAGCTTGTAAATACGGACGAATTTGTTCCAATGCTTCTTCTACTTTTTTTATCAGTTCACTCATATTAGCAATTCTAAATTAGTTTAGTATTTCTTGTTTTTTATTGGCATTCACTATTGATACTTGTTGAGCAATGTTACTCGCCAATTGCATAAATGCCAATGCTTGTGGTGTATTGTCTTGCATAACGGCAGGTCTTCCTGCATCACCTGCTTCACAGATACTTTGCACCAATGGGATTTCTCCAAGCAAAGGAACGTCTAATTTATCAGCTAAAGCTTTTGCTCCACCTTTACCAAAGATATAATATTTATTGTTCGGTAATTCAGCAGGAGTAAAATAGGCCATGTTTTCTACAATGCCAAGTATAGGTACATTTATTTGAGGTAATTGGAACATTCCAATCCCTTTTTGTGCATCTGCTAAAGCAATGTTTTGTGGTGTACTAACGATAACAACTCCGTTTAATGGAATAGAACCAACCAATGACAAATGAATATCGCCAGTTCCAGGAGGAAGGTCAATAATCATATAATCCAATTCGCCCCAATCAGCATCTGAAAACATCTGTGTTAGTGCTTTAACTGCCATAGGACCGCGCCATACAATTGCTTGTGATGTATCGGCAAAGAAACCGATGGATAATAGTTTTACACCATAACTTTCAACGGGTACAATTTTATTTACACCATTAACTTCTTTAATCATTGGTTTTTCATGAACCACATCAAACATGATGGTTTGTGATGGGCCATAAATATCCGCATCCACTAGGCCAACGCTTGCGCCTTGTTTTGCCAATGCTAATGCTAGGTTAGAGGCAATGGTCGATTTTCCTACACCACCTTTTCCAGAGGCAACAGCAATAATGTTTTTTACTTTTGGTAATAAAGGTCCTGATTTTTGAGAGGCCGAAACAGTTGCACTCATCTTTACATTTACAACAGCTTCTTTGTTTACAAAATGTAAAACAGCGTTTACACAAGCCTTGTGAATCATTTCTTTCATTGGACAAGCTGGAGTGGTAAGCATAACTGTAAAGCTTACATTTTTGCCTTCAACTTGTAAATCGTGTATCATGCCTAATGTAACCAAGTCCTTTTTTAAATCAGGATCGTCTACATTTTTAAGCGCTTCTAAAACTTGTTCTTTGGTAATACTCATCGTCTTTATCCTTCTTGTTTTATTGAAGAGCAAATTTACTAAAAAAGAGTTTAAATTGTGGAAATAAAAAAGCTTAATGGTGCTCCTCTTCCTGCGGCACACCTAGGGCTTTTCTGCCTTCGTTTGCCCAGTTGATTAACAACGATTTTTCTGCTTCAGTTAATTTGGCATCACCATGAGTAATCGTGTATGAACCCAAAGGCATTTCTCCTTCTTGTATCATTTCCACTACTTCTTCCAGTTTATGATCTTGACGCTTTAGTTTGTATGTTTTAAATTCAGAAAAATTAAGTTCTTCTTTCCCTTCATCCACATGATTTGCAAGCCAAAAAGCTAAAGGTTGGATGTTGTTATACCAAGGGTAGCTGGTATTGTTAGAGTGGCAATCCATACACGCTTTATTTAAAATTGTTTTTACTTCATCAGAAGTAGCAATAGCTTGAGTAACGTCATTGGCTCCATAGCTATTTCCGATGTTTTTGTCTGGACGAATGAATTGAATTGCTACTAAAATAACTAGTAATACCAATAATACTTTTTTTAATTTGCTCATGACTTATTTTTTAATTTGTTGGTTCTTTTTTTTCTAAATCAAATCGAATGCGGTAGGCAAGTCCAAAATTAAATACCATATAGTTGCCCATTGGTCCGTAAAGCGGGTTATTTTTATACGCTACATCTTTCGTATTGTATTTGTATTGCCAAGGGTTTTTTCCAAATGAATATCCCGCTTCAGCAAAAACTAGCACTTTGGGTGCTACAAAACAATCTAAAAATAATTTCACTTGCGCTTCATCGTATCGAACATAATCGTAGTTATGGTCTTTTGATAAACGGAATGAACGGGTGAAGTATTTTAGGTTTAATCCAGTGTAAAGTCTATTTTTTATAATGTTAAATTCAACCTTATAGCTTGTAGGTAAAATTCCATACATATAAATTCGGTTGTTGATTTTCCAATCGATTCCAACTAAAGGTACATAGAAATTGCCGAAAGCTTCTCTATTATAATACAATCCTGCTTTTATTTTTATTTTATTATTTGGAACCCAATGCTGGAGAAAGATTCCACCCATCTGGAAATCATAGCCATCAATTGCATCTTTGAAGTCGGATGCAATTTTAGGGATGGCGATTAGTATGGTTTCCCATTTTTTATTTTTTGTTACCAGTTTCATTCCAATCGGTAATGAAATTGCCGATAATCGGTTAGAGTAGGAGGTGTCAGGTGATATAGTTGAATTGATTGATTCTGTATTTAACCGGATTAGTAATGTATTTCCATTTTTAAACTCTTTTGGTAAAAAAAAGTTGAGTGCATAATTATCGGTTTTGTTTTTTAGGGTATTTATGCTATCATCTGGAATCTTGTATTTATCGGAGAATGTTTGGTAATTAAATCCTACAATATCTACAAAAGGCTGAGCGATAACTTTTCCTGTTAAAATGGATAGAACTAACAGTGTTTTAAATAGAATGCTTTTCATTTAACAAAAGAAAGCAAAAAAATGAAATAAAAAAAGCCCTCTTCAAAATTTGAAGAGGGCTTTTTTTTAAATGAAAACGAATTATTTGTTTACAATAATTTTTTGGTTTACCACTTTGTTGTTAGTGTAACCAGTTAACATGTAAACACCATTACTTAAATCATTAACTGAAATAGAGTAATTGTTTTTTTGATTTAATTCAAAGCTTCTTACTTCTTGTCCTAATTCATTCATGATAACATATTTTCCATGCTCACTTGCTGTGATAACAAAAGAACCTGTGTTAGGGTTAGGGTACAATGAAATAGAAGTAGTAGCAGTTGCTTCGTTAATTCCTGTAACAGTAACATTCACACATGCAGATGTATCTGAACAAGTTCCGTTTGTTACAATTACAGCGTAGTTTCCGCTTGCAGTTGCAGTATAAGATTGGTTTGTTTCACCAGCAATAATTGCATTTGAATTTCCACAATCAATCCATTGGTAAGTACCAGTAAAAGAGTTAGAAGAAATTACGTTTGCAGCAGTTGTAGTTGTTAAATCCAATGTTACAGAAGTAACAGTAGTACTTGCTGTTGTTGTACAACCATCAGTTGAAGTAACTGTACAAGAATATACACCAGCTGCTAAATTATTGATTG
>JBIIOB010000077.1:0-7859 GCA_044337125.1 Bacteroidia bacterium | reverse complement strand
ATTTTTTTTGTGTCTATGTAAAAATATTTCATTTCCTTTGTGCAACAAAATGAACAACTACACACAAAATAATACTTGGCTTTGGCAAACTAAATCCCCCCTAGGATTCAGTTGGTAGTGCCTTTTATTTTGTAATCATACATATGAGAAGCCCGCTGGATCCAGCGGGCTTTTTTATTTCCCATAACTAAAATTTTATCGAAATGAACTATCAACTTTATACAAACGTATACCAAACTTTAAGTGACATCCATACACCTGTAGAGGTCTATTTAAAAATTAGAGACAAATATACAAACAGTGTATTATTAGAAAGCTCCGATCACAAGAGTAAAGAAAACAACTATTCCTACATTTGTTTTTCTGCTATTGCTTCATTTGTTGTTGATTCAAAAACAACTGCTATTTCTTATCCAGATGGAACTAGCATTGAATACAGTACCAATGAAATTCAAGTCGAGAATAAACTAAATGAGTTTAAAAGCAAATTCAAATCTCAAAATCTAGAAAAAGGTTTTGTAAGTAATGGCCTGTTTGGTTATACCTCCTACGATGCTATTCCATTGTTTGAAGACATTAAATTCAAACCAATCGATAGCCGTATACCCTTGATTCAATACCATCTTTATCGATTCATCATTGTTTTTAATCATTACAACAATGAACTATTTGTTTTGGAGCATCTTCTGGAGGGTGAAGAATCACAACTCAACTCCATCTTAGATATTCTGAAAAACAGATCCATTCAAACGTATTCGTTCCAAACGGAAGGCTCGGAGTCATCGAACTTTGAGGATGATCAATTTTTAAAGGCAATCAAAAAGGGAATTCATCATTGCAACATTGGAGATGTATTTCAATTGGTTCTTTCCAGAAAATTTAAAACCGCTTATACGGGCGATGAATTCAATGTGTATCGTGCATTACGGTCGATTAACCCTTCCCCCTATTTATTCTTTTTCAACTATGGAGATATAAAATTATTTGGATCATCGCCAGAAGCACAACTAACCATTAACCATTCAAAGGCAACGATTAATCCGATTGCTGGAACCTACAAACGAACAGGAAATACGATTGAAGATGAACAACTGGCAGAAAAATTATTGTTAGATGAAAAAGAAAATGCTGAACATACCATGCTGGTTGATTTAGCTAGAAATGATTTGAGCAAAAATTGCAATCAAGTGAGCGTTGAAAGTCTAAAAAAAATTGAATACTATTCACATGTGATACATTTGGTTTCAAAGGTATCAGGCACAATTGAACAGCATACACCAGCCTATCAATTATTAATTGATACCTATCCAGCGGGTACATTATCGGGCGCGCCTAAACACAAAGCCATGACCTTGATTGATGAATTGGAACCCGACAATCGGAATTTATACGGTGGTGCAATTGGATTTATCGGATTTGATGATTCATTCAATCATGCCATCTTCATTCGTTCATTCATTTGCCAAAACAATACACTTACTTATCAAGCAGGATGTGGCATTGTATCGAAATCACAACCTGAACTAGAATTGGAAGAGGTTAACAATAAATTATCTGCTTTGAAAAAGGCAATTCAACTTGCAAAAACGATTTAATATGAAAATTTTAGTAATCGACAATTATGATTCATTTGTGTACAACATTGTGCACCTGATAAAGGAAATTGGTGTAGAACAAATTGATGTTCGCAAAAATGATAAAATCACTTTACAAGAGGTCGAGGCTTATGATAAAATCCTTTTATCGCCTGGACCAGGAATACCAAAAGATGCGGGCTTAATGCCTCAGATTATTGAGCGCTATGCAGCAACAAAAAGTATTCTTGGAATTTGCTTAGGCCATCAAGCCATTGGAGAATATTTTGGAGGAACATTAATTAATCTTAAAGAACCATTGCATGGTGTAAGCTCTAAACTAAATGTACTAAAACAAGATTATCTTTTTGATACTATAAATTCTGAATTCACCATTGGACATTATCATTCATGGGTAGTAGATCCTTCCAATGCAAAAGAAGTTGAAACCATTGCCATAGATAAAAATAACAATTGCATGGCTCTTCGGCACAGAACATTGGATATTCGAGGACTACAGTTTCATCCCGAATCGATACTAACGCAACATGGAAAAACAATTTTAAGTAACTGGATAAATCACCAATAGAATGAAAAACACATTATCAAACCTTTACCAACACAAAACACTTTCGACAGAAGAGTCGAAACAAATTCTAATTGAAATTGGGAATGGGAAGTACAATGAGTCTGAAATAGCCTCCTTCCTTACTGTTTTTAATATGAGAAGCATTACGATAAACGAGTTAATGGGTTTTAGAGAAGGCTTATTGGAACTTTGCACAAAATTAAATTTAAGTGAATTTAATCCAATGGACCTTTGCGGAACAGGTGGTGATGGAAAAAACACATTCAACATTTCCACCATTACATCATTTGTTGTTGCAGGAGCCGGAGTTTCGGTAGCCAAACATGGAAATTATGGAGTATCCTCTATTTCAGGTTCCTCCAATGTATTAGAACATTTAGGAATACAATTTACAACGGAAGAAACAAAGCTCAAAGAACAGCTAAAGGAAGCAAACATTTGTTTTATTCATGCGCCATTATTCAATCCTGCTATGAAACGAATAGGAACTATCCGTAAAGCATTGGGATTAAAAACCTTTTTTAACATGCTTGGACCGTTGGTAAACCCATCGCAACCGAAAGTTCAGATGGTGGGAGTTTTTAATCAAGAACTGGCAAGAATCTACAATTACATTTTTCAGAAAGAAAATGTAAGGTATAGCATCCTACATTCATTTGATGGATACGATGAAATAACCTTAACCGACAATTGCAAGTTAATTACAAATCAAGGCGAGCATATTCTAAAACCAGCAGATTTTGGATTTAATAGAATTTCTCAAAACAGCCTTGATGGAGGAAAAACCATTGAAGATGCAGCAAACTTATTTATTAAACTATTGGATGGAAAAGGCAGCGAAGAACAAAATGCGGTAATACTTGCTAATTCGGCAATGGCATTAAAAACGAAAATGCCCGAGCTAGATTTTCAATCCGCAATATCAATTGCCAAAGATTCCTTATTCGAACAAAAAGCAAAAAAAGCATTCACCATTTTAAAAGAAGTACGATGAACATTTTAGACCAAATTAAACAACAAAAAACAATTGAAGTGGCCGAACGAAAAAGTTTAGTTACTACTAAACTCTTAGAAAAAAGCACCTACTTCGATAGCCCAACGGTATCACTAAAGGAATACATCTGTGATCCATTGAGAAGCGGAATTATTGCTGAATTTAAACGAAAGTCTCCCTCCAAAGGCATTATTAATAAATATGCCGATGTAGAAAAAATCAGCATTGGATACATGCAGGCTGGAGCATCGGCATTATCCATTTTAACAGATGAGCAATTCTTTGGCGCTAAAAAAAACGATATAGAAACAGCCCGAAAATTTAACTATTGTCCTATTCTACGAAAAGAGTTCATTATCGATGAATACCAAATCATCGAATCAAAATCGATGGGCGCAGATGCCATTTTATTAATTGCGAAACTATTAAGCATTGAACAACTGAAGATGTTTACCGAATTGGCAACACAATTACAATTGGAAGTACTAATAGAAACAGAATCGGAAAAAGAAATAAAGGAATGCTTAGAACTAAGTCCTCGCCTATTGGGAATCAACAATAGAAATTTAGTTGATTTTAAAATGAATCTCGACAACAGTTTGCACTTGGGTAGTTTGATTCCTAAAGGAATTGTAAAAATTGCAGAAAGTGGAATTGATAGTGCAGAAACAATTAAAGAGTTAAAACGAAATGGATTCAATGGATTTTTAATCGGTGAGTATTTTATGCGATCAAGCAACCCAAGTGAAAAGTGCAAACAACTTATAAAAGAACTAAAATGAAAGTAAAAATTTGTGGAATGAAAGTTCCTGCGAATATTTCGGAGATAGCAGATTTAAAGCCCGATTATATGGGTTTTATCTTCTATGATAAATCGCCACGATCGGTGATTAATGAAAACATTGCTGAATTTGTAAAATCGCTTCCGAAGACAATCAATAAAACAGGTGTATTCGTAAATGAATCGGTAAAAACTATTTTAAAAATCAGTGAAGCCTACGATTTAAATTCCATTCAATTGCATGGTAACGAAACAATACAAGACTGTATGGAATTAAAAAAGTCAAACTATGAACTAATAAAAGCGTTCCAAATTCACAAAGATTTTGATTTCAATAGCTTAAATCCTTATGTCGAGCATTGCGATCATTTTCTATTTGACACAGCAAGTAAAAGCTATGGGGGTAGCGGAGCATCTTTTGATTGGCGTATTCTTAAAAAGTATACGCAAGAAAAAACATTCTTTTTAAGCGGAGGAATTGGATTAGACAATATTGAGGAAGCTTTAAAACTAAAACACAACAGGTTGTACGCTTTTGATATCAATAGTCAACTCGAAGAATATCCAGGATTCAAATCAGTAACCAAAACAAAAACACTTTTTACTAAAATAAAAACAAATGAAACAGTTTACACCCGATAAACAAGGATTTTATGGAGAATTTGGAGGAGCCTTTATTCCAGAAATGCTTTATAAAAATGTACTTGAACTACAACAGAATTACAGAAAAATAATTCGTTCAAAAGAATTTCAAAAGGAATTCAGAGCATTGTTAAAGGATTATGTTGGACGACCTACTCCATTGTACTTTTCAAATTATCTTTCTAAAAAACACAATGCTCAAATTTATTTAAAGCGAGAGGATTTAAATCATACAGGCGCGCACAAAATAAACAATACCATCGGACAAATATTATTAGCGAAGCGTCTAAATAAAACGAGAATCATTGCCGAAACAGGTGCTGGTCAGCATGGCGTTGCAACAGCTACCGCTTGTGCATTAATGAACTTAAAATGCACCATTTTTATGGGTGAAATTGATATTGCTCGTCAATTACCAAATGTGGAACGCATGAAATTATTGGGTGCCGAAGTTGTACCAGCAAAAACAGGAAGTAAAACACTTAAAGATGCTACCAATGAAGCCATTCGAGAATGGATTAACAATCCAGTTGATACCCATTACATTATTGGTTCTGTGGTTGGTCCACACCCCTATCCAGATATGGTTGCCGAATTTCAATCAATCATTAGTGAAGAAATTAAATCACAGCTAAAAAAAATAAATGGTATCGATTATCCAGACTACATCATTGCATGTGTTGGTGGAGGAAGCAATGCAATGGGTGCTTTTTACCATTTTATAGACAATGGGAAAACCAAGTTGATTGCAGTGGAAGCAGCAGGTGAAGGTGTAAAAACAACTAAAACAGCAGCAACCATTGCATTGGGAAAAGTGGGAATTATTCATGGCAGCAAAACATATCTCATTCAAACCGATGATGGACAAATTTTTGAACCCCACTCCATCTCTGCGGGATTGGACTATCCTGGAATTGGACCTGCGCATGCTTTCTTGCATAAAAGTAAATTATCGGAAGTTGTAAGTATAACAGATGATGAAGCTTTAACTGCAGCCTTTGAATTATCGAGGCATGATGGAATTATACCTGCGCTTGAATCGGCTCATGCACTTGCACAACTCGAAAAAATAAAATTTAAAAAATCGGATGTGGTGGTGGTAAATCTTTCGGGACGTGGTGATAAAGACATGTTAACCTATAAAAAACATTTTAAGCTATGAAAAACAGAATTCATCAATTATTCCAAGAGAAAGACAAAAAAATAATTTCGGTTTATTTTACTGCAGGCTTTCCAAAAATCGATAGTACTAGAACAATACTAAAACATTTAGAAAGTGCTGGTGCCGATATGGTAGAAATTGGAATACCATTTTCGGATCCATTAGCCGATGGTCCAACCATTCAAGGCAGCAGCGAAATTGCATTAAAAAATGGAATGACGTTAAGCCTTTTGTTTAAACAATTAGAAGGTTTAAGAAAACAAACATCTATTCCCATTTTACTAATGGGGTATTTGAATCCAATCCTACAATTTGGTGAACAGAAATTTATTGAGAAGTGTGCAGAAATTGGCATTGATGGGATAATAGTTCCCGATATGCCATTAAACTACTATGAAGATAAATTTGAAAAAAATTGCTTAAAAAATAACATCAGCAACATTCTATTAATAACACCAGAAACTACTACCAAACGGATAAAACAGATTGATAAAAAAAGTAATGGTTTTATTTACATGGTATCCTCCAACAGCATTACTGGAAATTCAAATAAACTAAAAAACGAGAAAGAGTATTTCGAACGTATTAGCAAAATGAATTTACATAATCCCGTGATTACTGGCTTTGGAATTAACAACAAAGACAAATTCGATTTTGCTTGTAATTATAGCAATGGATGTATTATTGGAAGTGCATTCATTGAGCATATTTCAAAAAACAACTTATCAGAAGTGTCAATCAAAACATTTTTAAAAACATTTACAGCATGATAATTCAATTAGAAAAAAACAGTAATCAATCTGATTTAAATCAATTGTTTACATTATTGGAATCGAACAAAATAAAATTTTCCTCCATTCAAACACAGTCGGGCAACTACATTGTAGGCATTGTTCAACAGGATTTTGACATCCGAAAAATAGGGAAGCTAAATGGCGTAAAAGATGTTCACCGTGTAACCGATAATTACAAATTGGTATCCTCTAAATGGAAAGTGAATAATACGACTATTGATTTAGGAGATGAAATTAAAATTGGTGCTGGTGATTTTACGTTAATGGCTGGACCATGCTCCATTGAAAGTGAAGCGCAAATAGAACAAATAACCAATGAATTGGTAAGGTGTGGAATTAAAATTATGCGAGGAGGCGTTTATAAACCAAGAAGCTCGCCTTATTCCTACCGAGGAATGGGTTTGGAAGGGCTAAAACTATTTCATACTGCTTGTCGGAAAAAGGGCATTAAAATAATTACCGAAGTGATGCAAGTATCGCAAATAGAAGAAATGGTCGACTATGTAGATATATTTCAAGTAGGTGCCAGAAATACTCAAAACTTCAATTTGCTAGATGCATTGGGTAGTGTGAATAAACCTATTTTAATCAAAAGGGGAATTGCTGGAACCATTGATGAATTGCTTCAATCGGCAGAATATATTTTTTCGGCAGGAAATGAAAAACTAATTTTATGTGAACGAGGTATTCGAACATTTGAAAATGCGTACAGAAATACCTTTGATATAAATGCAATTCCAATACTAAAAGAAAAAAGTCATTTACCTGTAATCGCTGACCCTTCGCATGGTATTGGAATTAGAAGACATGTAGAAAAAATTGCATTGGCATCTATGATTGCTGGTGCAGATGGAGCTATCATCGAAATTCATCCAGAGCCCGAAATAGCTATGTCGGATGGGCAACAAACATTGAACTTTGAAGAATTTGAACAACTCAATTCAAAAATAATGGCATTACAAAACACGATGGTGTTTGCTTAAACAAAAAAGCCGAAACAAAAATGTTTCGGCTTTTTTTATGAAGAGTGATTGATTAGCTCAATACTTTTTTTACTAAGTCAGCAGCTTCTTGCAATGCAATTGCAGAGAATACTTTTAATCCAGACTCATCAATGATCTTTTTCGCTTCAACAGCATTTGTTCCTTGCAAACGAACAATGATTGGAACATTGATAGAACCCATGTTTTTGTATGCATCTACGATACCTTGTGCAACACGGTCGCAACGTACGATACCACCAAAGATATTAACTAAAATAGCTTTTACATTTGGATCTTTTAAGATGATACGGAATGCTTGTTCAACACGTGCAGCATTTGC
>JBIIOB010000076.1:0-7904 GCA_044337125.1 Bacteroidia bacterium | reverse complement strand
AGTGTTGGCGGAATAAATACGATGGGAACCGTGAATAATAATTTAGATGTTTTTAAGGTTGAATTGTTAGCTGGTATACCGAATAATTATTCATTGGTCTTTGAATTAAAATATACAGATGCAATTACGAATTATTCAAGTTCTGAATTTTTTACCATCATTCTAAATCCAGATTATATAAACATTGCCATTAATGATGTAGCTACCAGTATTACAAGTATTGGCCGTATTGGCTACCGCAGTAATCAACAAACCCAAGGTTTAGGATTTACCTATATGGGAGGTGGAACATTATGGTATGAAGCAGGATTGATGGTTGGAACCAATTCATCCCAAGTTTCAGATGGAATTCGCAATTCTGGAGCTGCTGACAATGATTTTCAATCCATTAATGTTGCGGAGGAACTTTTACCATCGGTTGTGTCAGATTTTGATGTAAATGGTAGAATGAACGATGCATTAGCATTGTCACCTTTGTTTGTTGAGATCGATCACAAAGCCCATGCATGGACAAGTATAGGGAATAGAAAATACGTAATGTTGGAATACACTTTAAAAAATACAGGGATAACAACATTGACAAATTTATATGCTGGAATTTTTGCTGATTGGGATATTGATGCAGCAACATTTACCAACAATAGAGCTGGTGTGGATATTGCCAACAAACTTGGCTATGTATTTAATACAGCCAACAATGGGTTGTATGCAGGTGTAAAAGTGTTGAGTGCTACAGCGCAAGCTACAGCATACTCAATTGATATTGTAAGTGGAGGAAATGGTGGTATCGATATGTACAATGGTTTTGATAGTGCTGATAAATATACTAGCTTATCCACCAACAGATTGAATGCAGGTATAGGCGGTACAGGAAATGATGTGGCACAAGTGGTGAGTACCGGACCATTTACAGTTTTACCAAATGATTCCGTTCATTTTGCATTTGCTATACTTGCCGGTGATAGTTTGTTGGATTTGCAAACAAGTGCTGTAAATGCACAGATGCAATACGATGCAATGAATCCAGTAACAAGTATTACTGATAATAGAGAAGAAGTGGAAATGTATTTGTTCCCCAATCCAGTTTCTAGTCAGGCAATCCTAAAAGTAAATGCTACAAAAGAATTAGTTGGTGAAGTAGCCATTTATAATGTACTTGGTGAGCAATTGATTTTTAAGGAGTTTTTTGTCAATAAAGGACAAAATACTCTAGCTTTTGACGTTAATCGCCTTGCTGATGGTATTTATACTTGTCAGTTGCATTTAGATGGAAAAAAGTATTCTATGAAAATGATTGTATCGAAGTAGAATAAAACGATATTTTTTTTACATTTGTTACCTAATAAAATTTAAGAACTATGGATTTAAGTGGAATTATTTCAATTGCAGGAATGAGCGGATTATACAGAGTAGTTGCTCAAACAAAAAATGGTTTGATCGTAGAATCATTGGTAGATAAAAAAAGAGTACCAGCATATTCAACGAACAGAGTGAGTGCATTAGAAGATGTAAGTATTTATTCAACAGGTGATGATGTTCCTTTGAAAGAAGTATTTCAAAAAATCTTTGATAAAGAAAAAGGTGCAGCTTGTATTGATCACAAATCAGCGGATGCTGAATTAAGAAAATACTTTAAATCAGTTTTTGCAGAATATGATGAAGACAGAGTGTATACTTCAGATATTAAAAAAGTATTAATGTGGTATAATTCTTTGCAAAAAGAAGGATTGTTAGATAAAAAAGAAGAAGTAAAAGCAGAGGATAAGCCAAAGGTTACCAAAGCTGCAGCTGGCGAAACAAAACTTAAAAATACTGTTTCAAAAGTAAAAGAAAGTAAAACTGTAAAAACTGCCAGTGCTAAAGTAAAAACACAAGGCGTTAGAAAAACCGGAGCTGCATAAGCAACGGTTTTTTTGTTTTGTTTGATTTTTAATTTTTACCCTCAGTTTTATGGAAGCTAAAGAAATTGCTATACCTAGCAAGCCTATTCGTAAATTTTTACCACAGGATTTAATCATTGATTCTTGGACGAAAATTGAACCTTATTTTGTTGATCTAAAAAACAGAACTATTTCCTCTGTAAATGGCCTTGAAAAATGGTTGTTTGATAGAAGTGAGTTAGAGGCCGTTTTAAGTGAAGATTTGGCGTGGCGATATATCAAAATGACCTGTGATACAGCCAATGAAGAATTAACAAACTCATACAATTTTTTTGTTGAAGAAATAGAACCACAAGTTGCTCCATTGGGTAATGAACTAAATAAAAAGTTCATTGCATCCGAATATACAAACCAATTAGATCAAGATCGATATGCTATCTATATTCGAGGTGTAAAAAAAGCGTTGGAATTGTATCGCGATGAAAATATTCCATTGCAAACAAAAATTGCAACCGAATCACAAAAGTACGGTGCTATTACAGCTGCAATGACTATTGAATGGCAGGGGAAAGAGATTACCTTACAAATGGCTGGAAGTTTATTGAAAGATACAGATCGTAAAGTTCGTGAAGAGGTCTATCATAAAATACAAGAACGTAGAAGTAAAGATACAGATGTATTAAACGATTTGTTTACAGAACTTTTCAACTTACGTCACCAAGTGGCATTAAATGCTGGCTTTAAAAATTACAGAGATTATAAGTTTGAAGAACTTGGTCGATTTGATTATACCGTTAATGATTGTTATAATTTTCATCAATCCATTTCAAAAGAGATATTGCCTTTAGCAGAAGTTTCTGATAAGGAACGTAAAAAAGCCTTGAATGTTGAGGTGCTAAAGCCATGGGATGGAGATGTTGATGTAGAAGGGAAAGCACCATTAAAACCTTTTGCAACAGGTGCCGAACTAGTAGAAAAATCCATTGAGTGTTTTTATAAAATAAGACAATCATTTGGTGAATATTTAGAAATTATGAAAGCAATGGGGCATCTTGACTTGGATTCAAGAAAAGGAAAAGCTCCAGGAGGATACAACTATCCTTTGTATGAAATAGGTGTTCCCTTTATTTTTATGAATTCAGTGGGTGTTCATCGCGATTTGGTAACAATGGTGCATGAAGGCGGACATGCTATTCATTCATTTGTTACACGCGACATGGAAATAACTGATTTTAAAAGTACACCAAGTGAAGTTGCCGAATTAGCTTCCATGTCGATGGAATTAATTTCGATGGAACATTGGGATGTGTTTTTTAAAAATGCAGATGATTTAAAGCGTGCGAAGAAAGAGCAATTGGATAAATCTCTTCGTACTTTGTTGTGGATTGCGGCTGTGGATAAATTCCAACATTGGTTGTATGAAAATCCTTCACATACAGTTACGGAAAGAATGAATCAGTGGAAAAAGGTAATTGCTGAATTCAGTTCAGGAGTATATGATTATACTGGATTAGAAGCTGTTCGTGAACGAGGATGGCAAAGTCAGTTGCATATTTATGAAGTTCCTTTTTATTACATTGAGTATGGAATGGCGCAACTAGGAGCAATTGCTGTTTGGCGCAATTACAAAAAAAATCCAGAAGATGCTTTGAATAAATATGAAGCGGCATTGCGTTTAGGATACACCAAATCAATTCCTGAGATATATAAAGCAGCAGGTGTTAAATTTGATTTTTCACAAGCATATGTAAAAGAATTAGCCGATTTTGTAAAGACAGAATTGGATAAATTATAGAAAAAATAATAATATGAAACGTCCACTAGAATCAGAACATCCAGCATACTATAAACATTACATTGGTTTAGTACAAGGTGATAATATTTTAAAACAATTAGAAAATCAAGTCCTTGATGTGCAAGCATTAATTTCTGGTATCCCAGAGGAAAAGGAAAGTTTTGCATATGCCCCAGGGAAATGGACCATTAAAGAAGTATTAGGTCACATCATTGATACAGAGCGCATTTTAGCTTACCGTGCTTTGCGATTTGCAAGAAAGGATTCGACTGAATTGCAAGGTTTTGATGAGAATGCTTATGTTGCAAATTCGGATTATAATAAACGTACCATTTACGATATTGCTCATGAATTTGGTATTGTTCGTGAATCCAATATTGTGTTGTTTAAACATTTTAATGAAGAGGCTTTAAATCAAATCGGAACAGCGAACAAAAATAATGCTTCAGTGCGTGCCATTTTATTTATGATTGCTGGACATGCAACACATCATTTGAATGTTATTAAAACGAAGTATTTATTAGATTAGAATTAAATAATATTTACTTCTCTTTCTAATTCCACACCGTATTTTTCTTTTACAGAATCCATGATTTTTTGAGATAAATCATAGATTTCATTCCCTTTTGCATTGGCATAATTTACCAAAACAAGTGCTTGTAATTTGTGGACGCCAGCATCGCCAAAGGTTTTGCCTTTCCATCCACATTGTTCAATTAGCCACCCTGCGGCTAATTTCACATTGCCATTATCTAAATCATAACCTACAATAGTCGGGAATTCATATTTTAATGCTTCAAATTTAGTTTTAGGAACCTCCGGATTTTTAAAGAAACTGCCAGCATTTCCTATTTCGGCAGGGTTTGGTAATTTGCTGCTTCTGATATTGCATACCGCTTGGCTAATTGCTTGAATTGACAAGTCTTTTACACCCATCTTTTCAAGCTCTTGTTCAATAGCGCCATAGCTGGTGTTTAAGTTTGGTGTTTTGTTGAGTTTGAATGTTACTGAAATAATAATGAATTGATTTTTTAATTCACGTTTAAAAACACTTTCGCGATAACCAAATTTACAATCGCTATTCGTAAATTTTTGAATTATGTGATCATGAATGTTCAATGCTTCCAATTCATAAAATGAATCTTTTATTTCTACTCCATAAGCACCAATGTTTTGCATTGGACTTGCACCAACGCAACCTGGTATCAAGGATAGGTTTTCTAATCCGGCATAATTTTTTTTGATGCAATACATTACGAATTCATGCCATACCTCACCAGCAGCAGATTTTACATAATAACATGATGCATCTTCCTTTACAAGTTCGATTCCTTTTAAGCTGTTTTTTAAAACAATTCCATCAAAATTTTTGGTGAACAATAAATTACTGCCCCCACCTAAAATCAGCTTTGGGGAAGTGTTGAATTGTTTATCAGATAAAACTTCTTTGAATTGTTCAATGCTTGATAGTTCTGCGAAATTTTTGGCAGTAGCATCAATACCAAAGGTGTTTAGCTTTTTTAATGAATAGTTTTGGTGAACAGTCATTTTGAATGAATTTACACTTCAAAAGTCACCATTTCATTTTCAAAATACAATGAAGACTGCTAAAAGTTATTCATACTCCAGTGCTTATATCTTATGGAGGAATTGTTATCTTCGCAATGCGATAAACCATCATGAAAAAAGCAATTGTTTCTGTAATTAATGACCTTAGTACCGATCAACGTGTGCACAAAGTTTGCAGCAGTCTGCATGCATTGGGATACGAGGTTACCTTGGTAGGAAGGAAACAACGAAAAAGTTTGCCATTGCAGGAGCGTTCCTACAAGACAAAACGAATGTTTTTATTGTTTGAAAAAGGACCGCTGTTTTATCTTGAATATCAAAAGCGATTGTTTTGGTATTTACTTTTTCACAGAGCAGATGTTCTTGTTTCTAATGACTTAGATACATTATTACCGAATTTTTTAATTTCAAAACTTAAAAAGGCTGAACTTGTTTATGACAGTCACGAATTGTTTTGTGAGGTACCTGAATTGCAATCAAATCTTATAAAAAAGAGTATTTGGAAACGATTAGAACGTTGGATCTTCCCTAAATTAAAACATGTATTTACTGTAAATGATTCCATCGCCAACATTTATTCAGAAGAATACAAGGTTCCAGTAAATGTGTTGCGTAATATTCCATTGTTGGCAAATCAACAGCGTTTGAAAGCAGCATCAAAAAAGGAATTAGGAATTCCGGAGGACAAAAAGATAATTTTGTTGCAAGGTGCAGGTATTAATATTGATCGTGGAGCTGAGGAAGCAGTTGAGGCGATGCAATTTGTTGAAAATGCTGTTTTGTTGATTGTTGGGAGTGGCGATGTTATGTCGCTATTGCATAAAATGGTCAAGGATTTAAATCTACAAGAGAAAGTAGTGTTTGTAGGAAAGGTTCCTTTCGAGAAATTATTGCAATATACACATCATGCCGATTTAGGATTAACCTTCGATAAGGATACAAATGTTAATTATAGATACAGCTTGCCTAACAAACTGTTCGACTATATTCATGCAGGTGTTCCTGTATTGGCTTCCGAATTAATTGAGATAAAATCAATCATCGAAACCTACCGAATTGGGGATTGCATCCAAAATCACAATCCCAAGCATATTGCTGATAAAATGACACATATCATAAATGATAGTGCAATGCTGCTTGAATGGAAAAAAAACAGTAAAATTGCAGCCGAAAAACTAAACTGGGAAAGCGAAGAAAAGCAACTGATTGCAGTGTATTCTAAGTTTCTATAAAGTCTTTATTTGCTGAAAAATAATGCCAAGTAAACATTTACATATAATTTCGTTCGATGTTCCCTATCCTGCAAACTACGGAGGTGTTATAGATGTGTTTTACAAGATAAAAGCATTGCATGCAAAAGGTGTAAAAATACATTTGCATTGTTTTGAGTATGGTAGAGCAGAGGCAAGAGTATTAGAAGGTTTGTGTGAAAGCGTTTTTTATTATAAACGCAAAATGAATAAGAGTTATTTATTTAATTCTTTACCATTCGTAGCAATTACGCGTTCTTCAGAAAAACTAATGGAAAATTTGCTTCGTGACAATCATCCAATTTTATTTGAAGGATTGCACTGTTGTTTTCACTTGAATGATGAGCGATTAAAATCAAGAATAAAAATTGCTCGCTCCCATAATATTGAGCATGAGTATTACTATAATCTTGAAAGTGTAGAGAAATCGTTTTTCAAGAAAATGTATTTTAAAATGGAAGCCAAGAAATTGGAACGTTTTGAAAATGTATATCAATATGCCAACCATATTGCAGCTATTTCAGCTGCTGATACGAAACAACTTGCGGAACGCTATAAAAATGTACACCATATTACTGCTTTTCATGCAAATGAAGAAGTGAGAATTATGGAAGGAAAAGGTTCTTTTTGCTTATACCACGGCAATTTAGAGGTAGGTGAAAATAACGAAGCGGCACTTTTTTTAGTAAATGAAGTGTTTTCCAAAATTAACATCCCTTTGGTTATTGCTGGTAAAAATCCATCTTCGGAATTAAAGGAAGCTGCTAGCAGGTATCCCAACATCACAATGAAAGCAAACATCAATACACAAGAAATTGATGATTTGATTAAGAATGCTCAAATTAATGTGTTGCCAACATTTCAAGCAACTGGTATTAAGTTGAAATTATTAGCTGCATTATATACAGGTCGTTATTGTGTTGTGAATACTCCAATGGTTAGCAATACAGGATTAGAAAGTTTATGTTCTATCAAAGATAATGCTGTTGAAATGGCATCAGAAATTGAAGCCCTATTTAATCTAGACTTTGATGTGAATGAAAAGTCAAAACGTGAGGCTATTCTTAATAAGGACTTCTCAAATAAAATTGGAGTAGAGAAGCTACTGGACTTATTTTAATTCCCTTTCGAATCAATTATTTTTCCGCTTTCGCATTTGATGGTTCTAGATGGGAACTTATCAAACATCATGATATCGTGGGTAGCAATCAAAACGGCTCTACCGTTTTTTGAAATTTCCATCAATAAATTCATAATCCCTTCCGAAGTTTCAGGATCCAAATTTCCAGTTGGCTCATCTGCTAAAATCAATTCAGGATCGTTTAATAATGCACGTGCAATGGCTACACGTTGTTGTTCGCCACCTGACAATTCATGTGGCATTTTAAACCCTTTGGTATTAAGGTTTAC
>JBIIOB010000075.1:0-7957 GCA_044337125.1 Bacteroidia bacterium | reverse complement strand
GTTACTTCAGCTAATGGGAATCCAGCACCGTTTGCCCACCATGTGTAAGTTTTAGTAGTATCCAATGTTGCTTGGATTTCTGTCCACATTCCAAAAGCGCTTAAATAAGCCCAAACAGTATCGGCATTAATTTTTACTGTTTCGAAACGTAGTGCATTGAAACCTGTTCCTGATAAAGGTGTTGTTACTGTACCCCAACCATCACAAGTTGATGTTTTAGTTACATGTGAAACCATCATGATTGAATCTACGAAAAATGGTCCAAATGGTGTATTGATAGTTTGCATAACTGAATCAAGAGCTCTTGTTACATAGTTGTTTGTGTAAGTACTATTGTAAGTAGAAGGAAAATTCGCTTGGATTTCAGCAGGTGTATTACGTTGGGTAATGACAACTGGTGTACCAGTTCCTAAATCAATAGCCACTCTGTTTCCAGCAAAGGTTAAACCTGAAGCATTGTTGGTAGCATAGATAAAGGCATCATTGCCTTGTTGGTTTAATTTAACTGCAACATTTGCTGTAGGGAATGCTGTTGGTGCAGGTGTCCAAGATGGATCCATAAAATACAATGTATCCTCAGTGTGTGAATTTAATCCAGTTAAATTCCATGTTTGGTTTGTACCAGAATTCCCAACCGATACAGTAGCCATTGAATCGTTTGCCTGACGAATGGTAGTGTTTATTCCTGAAACATCTGCAGTTGTAATTGTAATTTGTGCATTTGATGCGAATGCCAATAACAATCCAGAAGAAATTAATAGTAATTGTTTTTTCATTTTATTGATTTTAAGGGTTTTAGTATTCCAAATATAAGCTAAAATAGGAGAATAAAAAAGGCTGATTCCGACTCTAAAATCATTTACAATCTATACAAAGGATTGCATTTCATGCAACTTTTGGTAAGTTCCATTTGCATTTATGAGGCTTGAATGATTGCCTCTTTCGATAATTTCGCCTTTTTGCATTACGATAATTTCATCTGCATGTTGAATGGTTGATAATCGATGGGCAATCACTATGGAAGTTCGGTTTTGCATTAATTTGTTCAATGCATCTTGTACCAGTCGTTCGCTTTCAGTATCCAAGGCAGAAGTAGCCTCATCCAGTATCAAAATAGGTGGGTTTTTAAGCACTGCACGAGCAATACTCATTCGCTGACGCTGACCACCCGACATTTTATTTCCTCTATCACCAATATTGGTTTGATAACCATTTGGCATTTGCATAATAAAATCATGTGCATTGGCAATTTTTGCTGCTGCAATTACATCGGCTTCGGTTGCATTATCAATTCCAAAGGCGATGTTGTTAAATACAGTATCATTAAATAAAATGGATTCTTGAGTAACAATACCCATCAAACTTCTGATGTCTTTAATAGCAGCATCTTTAAGCGATATCCCATCAATTAAAATATCACCATTGGTAGTATCATAAAAACGTGGAAGCATATCTGCCAAGGTGGTTTTTCCTGAACCAGATTGACCAACCAAGGCAATTGTTTTTCCTTTTGTAATGGTTAAGTTAATATTATTCAATACCCAACCAACTTCACCTTTTCTATAGGCAAAAGATACATTTTTGAACTCAATATTTTTTTCAAAGCTTTTTAGGTGACTTGGGTTTGCTTTATCACTAATACTCACTTCCGCATTTAAAATTTTATCAATTCGTTCAGCTGATGCTAATCCTTTTTGGATGCTGGAATAGGCACTAGCAAATGCTTTTGCTGGAGTTAATAGCTGAGAAAACATTGCCAAGTAGGTGATAAATACAGCTCCATCCATCGACTGGTCTTCGATTACCATTTTTCCGCCAATGAATAACAAAACGACTAATACACTTACACCTAGGGTTTCGCTCAAGGGTGAAGCCAAATCCACTTTTCTACCAACTTTAATCCCTAATTTGGTAAACGATTCATTTTCTGCTTCAAATTTCTCAGCCACTTTTCGTTCAGCATTAAAACCTTTTATGATTCTTAGGCCACCTAATGTTTCATCCATCATAGATAAAAGCGTTCCCATTCGCTCTTTTGATTCACTTGAAGAACGCCTTAAGCTTCGACCTAATTTTCCAATTAATAAAACGGTGATAGGTAATAAAATAAACGCGATTAATGTAAGCTTTGCACTCATTGCCACCATTAATACTAAAAAGATGACAATATTAATTGGCTCACGGAAAATCATTTCCAATGATTGCATAATGTTCCATTCAATTTCTTGAACATCAGTGGTCATACGGCTAATAATATCCCCTTTGCGCTCCTCTGAATAGTAGGATAAGGGTAATTCAAGCGTTTTCTTAAAAATTTTATTTCGTATATCCTTAACCACCCCATTTCTAATTGGCGACAAGCTATACATCGCCAAGTAGCGAAATAAATTTTTGAAAACAAATGTTACAATAATGAAAATACAAATTAAAGAAAGGACATGTCCTTTACCATGATCCAAGGTGTTTTGGGCCAAGGTATAATTGATGGTATCTAATATGGCATTGGTTGAAAAGCTAAATACGGGCTTTCCTTTGGCTATTAATTCAAGTAATTTAGAATTGTCATTAGAGAACAATACTTGTAAAAAAGGAAATAATAAGGCAATTGAAAATACCGAAAACAAAACCGAGAGAATATTAAAGACAATATTCCAAATGGCATATTTCCAATATCCTTTTACATACGGTAAAATTCCGAATATATTTTTCATGGGGCAAATATACTGTTTGTAGCGTTATAATTGCTATTTTTGAGTTCTTAAAATTAGTTAAATATGGACTCTACACGACAATTAAAAGTATCGAGGTTAATTCAAAAAGAGTTAGGCGAAATCTTTCAACGCGAAACTCGAATGATATTCGGTGCTGCATTAATAACAGTTACGCAAGTTCGCGTTAGTCCCGATTTAAGTGTCGCAAAAGTATACGTTAGCTTGTTTAATGTTCCTGATACCAAAGTGTTATTAAAACAAATTCAGGAAAACACGAAAGAAATACGAATGAAGCTATCTGAGAGAATTAAAAAACAAGTGCGCATTATTCCAAATCTAGTTTTCTTTCAAGATGATTCATTGGACTATGCTATGCGTATTGATGAATTGCTGAAAAAATAAATCAGTTTCTATTTATAAAATCGAATATCGATTTTATTTATTGCTAAAAGTTTTAGTTACTTAATTTTTGTTGATTTGAACTTACCATTTTTTATAGCAAAACGTTATTTGATTTCAAAAAAATCACACAATGCTATTAATATAATATCTGGTATATCGGTCGCAGGAATTTGTATTGGCACCATGGCATTAGTTATTGTGCTTTCAACTTTTAATGGTATATCGGATTTAGTGCAAACATTATTTCAGTCATTTGATGCCGATATTCAAATTACTGCTCAACAAGGAAAAACATTCGATCCTAATACAACTCAATTTCAAGAATTAAAAAAGATTAAGGGCCTTGCCTATTATACCGAAATTGTGGAAGGAAATGCTTTGTTAAAACTTAATGAGAAACAAACTATTGCAACCGTTAAAGGAGTGAGTAGTGATTTTGCAAAAATGAACAGTTTCGATACATTGGTTTTTGATGGAAAATTTTCAGTTAATAAAAACAATATAGTATTAGGAAGAGGTTTGAGTTATGTCTTGGATGCAAATGTAAATAACCTCGTTGCTCCAATTTCTGTTTATGCACCCAAACGAGGTGATGTAAACTCTATTAATCCGGAGGATGGATTGAATGAACTTAAAGTATATCCAGCGGGCTTATTTGCTATCAATGATGAATTTGATAATAAATATGTAATCATGAACATTGAAAATGCTCGAATGCTTTTTGATTATACAACTGAGGTAACATCCATAGAGTTAGGGATTGATAAAGCAGCCAATAAATCAGAAGTGCAAAAAGAAATTCAATCCATTTTAGGTGAACGTTTTGATGTGAAAAATAGGGAGCAACAAAATGCATTGTTATTTAAAACCTTAAAATCTGAAAAAGTATGGACTTTTATTATTCTCGTTTTTATATTAATCATTGCTACCTTAAATGTAATTGGTTCACTTACCATGTTAATTATCGAAAAGAAAAAAGATATAACCACACTTCACAATTTGGGGGCAGACAAATTTTTAATACGTAAAATCTTTTTAATCGAGGGCATTTTAATTACTGTTGTTGGTTTGGTTTTAGGTTTAGTATTAGGTATTCTTATATGTTGGATCCAAACAACTTTTTCTATTCTTGAATTTAGTGAAGGTTATGTAGTAAGTACTTACCCTGTTCATATTCGTATTTCGGATATTCTATCCATTTCAGTTGTGGTAATGTTAATTGGCTTTCTTGCTGCATGGTATCCTGTTCGTTTATTTACAAACAAGTATATGATTGAATGATGAAGAAATTCTTTATATTGTTTTTCCTTTTCGTAGGTGGGCATCTTCTTTTTCCTTTGCATGCTTCACCATTACCTCAATTTGCTGAAAATAGAACTGAAACAATTTCAAATAATAAAACTGTGGAGTCTTTGGCAGTTGCCGAAAGTAATAATCAAACGAACAGTTTCATTCGAAATGTTTCTATTTCTTTTTTTATTATTGTCTTGCTTTTTTTAATAATAACGATTCGAGCAAATAGAATTCGACAAAAAGCTCAAAAGGAATTGGAATATGCAAACAAGCTGCTGAAATCTACCTATGAGGAAATGAAGGAAAATTATAAAACAATTGAACTTCAGAAACACACCATTGAATATAAAAATATCGAAATAACCGCAAGTATTAAATATGCCTATAATATTCAGTCGGCCTTGATGCCTAGAGAGGATGAATTTGCAAATTATTTTAGAGAGGCATTTGTTTTGTTTAAGCCCAAGGATATTATTAGTGGCGATTTTTATTGGATAGGAGAAGTTGATAATAAAATTATATATGCAACTGGTGATTGCACTGGCCATGGTGTACCAGGTGGATTTATGAGCATGCTGGGTATTTCTTTATTAAACGAAGTGGTGAATGAGCATGAGCTAACCGATCCAGCAATGATATTAAGTCGCTTACGAAAAAAAGTGATTAAGGCATTGCGTCAAAAAGGGCTGGAGGGCGAACACCAAGATGGAATGGATATGGTATTGTGTGTTATTGATAAAAGTAAAAATGAGTTGGTATATGCTGCAGCCAATCGACCATTGTACATTGTTTCGAAAAGTGAAAGTGGTTATACTTTAAAAGAGTACAAGGGTGATAATCAACCTGTAGGAATTTATGGAAATGAATTAAAACCTTTTAAACAATATACAGTTGCCTTGAATGAGGATGATGTAATTTATACATTCTCCGATGGTTTTGCCGATCAGTTTGGCGGACCAGATGGTAAAAAGTTTAAATACAAACAAATGCAAGAGATGTTTCTAGCTGTAGCTGGTAAACCTTTGTTGGAGCAAAAAAATAGTATTGAATCTACCTTTCATGCTTGGCAAGGAAACATTGAACAGATTGATGATGTTTGTATGATTGGTGTGAGGGTTTAACCAATCTCTACTTCTGAATAATTATTTTGGACTTCTTCAAGAATGGTCATGATATCATCATAAGAATTGGAAGTTACCAATCGCATACGATAATCTTTAAAATGCGGTAATCCCTTAAAATAATTTGCATAATGCCTGCGCATTTCTAAGATCCCCAATACAGGATTTTTCCATTCAATTGATTTTTGTAAATGTATTTTACAAACAGCAATTCTATCATTAATGGTTGGTTTTGCTAAATGAGTTCCGGTTTTTAAGAAATGTTTTATCTCGTTAAATACCCATGGATAACCAATACTCGCTCGGCCAATCATAATACCATCTACACCATAGCGCTCCTTCATCTCACGCGCTTTTTCTGGACTATCGATATCACCATTACCAAAAATGGGAATTTTGATGCGTGGATTTTTTTTGATTTCTCCAATCAATGTCCAGTCGGCTTCTCCTTTATACATTTGTGAACGAGTACGTCCGTGTATACTCAATGCTTGTATTCCAATATCTTGTAAACGCTCTGCAACTTCTTCTATATTTTTTGTTTTATCGTCCCAACCCAAACGTGTTTTTACGGTAACTGGACGGTCGGCAATTTTTACAATTTCCGATGTCATTTGTACCATTTTTGGAATGTCTTGTAAAAGTGCTGCGCCTGCACCTTTACAAGCTACTTGTTTTACCGGACATCCATAATTAATATCAATCAAATCAGGTTTTGCAGCATTGGCAATGATGCCTGCTTCGCGCATGGAATCAATATCAGAACCAAAAAGTTGAATACCTATTGGACGCTCATATTCAAATATATCAAGCTTTTGAACACTTTTTGCTGCATCTCGAATTAATCCTTCTGATGAAATAAATTCGGTATACATAAGGTCGGCACCATTTTGTTTGCACACATAACGGAATGGTGGATCACTCACATCCTCCATGGGAGCTAGTAATAAAGGGAAATCACCAAGTTCTATGTTGCCTATTTTAGCCATTTTCTTTTTTTGCGAGTGGATATTTTTGTAATTTGTATCTTCGTATCCATTCGAAATTAGCAGTTCACAAAGTTACCAAAAAATAAGATACCGATGCAAACAATAGAACAGGAGCGTCATTCATGGATTAAGTTGTCCTTAATCTTTTTATACATATTAGCATATGGCTTTTTAAGTGTAATTGGTGGTGAGGGTGAAATGAACCTTAATTTAGACAATGAAGGCATGTTGGTGATGTTGAAAATCCTCCAAGCAGCCAGTGTTATTCTTGTTTTTATTTTACCAGCAATTTTATTTGCTGCATTCTGGACAAAGCAGAAAATAGGATATATCGGAATGTCTAAACGTCCAGCATTTTTGCCATTATTAATTGCAGCAATAGGGATGGTAATGGCAATGCCTATGATTAATTGGTTATCCGAAATGAATCAACATATGCAATTACCTGAAGCGTTTGCAGGAATAGAAGCATGGATGAAAAATAGTGAAGCAAAGGCAGCCTTGCTTACAGATGCATTTACAAAAGGAACATCTGTAGGAACATTGGCATTAAATTTATTTGTAGTAGCTTTTATGGCAGCTCTAAGTGAAGAGATTTTTTTTAGAGGAATGCTACAAAAGGTATTGATCGAATGTTTTAAAAATAAACACTTAGCGGTATGGATTGGTGCAGCATTATTTAGTGCCTTTCATATGCAATTTTATGGTTTTATTCCACGAATGTTGATGGGTGCATATTTAGGGTATTTGTTTTTGTGGACAGGAACATTGTATGCAAGTATTGTTGCGCATTTTGTAAACAATGGATTAGCAGTACTATTGGTATGGTTGGCAAACAGAGGAAGTATTTCAATGGAGGCAGATAAAGTAGGAATGGAACAAGGTCAATTTATTATTGTATTACTAAGTGCTGTTTTAGTTTCAGCAAGCTTATTTTTAATACATCGTATCGAAGAAAAAAGAAAACGGAAGCAATTAACCGAATAAAAATTCTAAATTTGCGTCCCGTAATAATCGGAGAGTTGTCAGAGTGCCCCGATAGCTATCGGGGGAATGAGCATTTAAAAGTTTAAACTGTATTAACCGGAGAGTTGTCAGAGTGGTCGAATGAGCAAGCCTGGAAAGTTTGTATACGGGAAACTGTATCGAGAGTTCGAATCTCTCACTCTCCGCAGATGAATGAAAAAGCGCCTTTTGGGCGCTTTTTTGTTTTCCGAAAGCCATGAAAGCTCCGCTTTCAAATGGCTGTAGGAAAACAAAAAAGAGAATGCGTAGCGTTCGCTTTTTGATTATCAAAATGGGAGACAAGAGATCATGAACGGAGTGAATAATCTCCGAAAGCCATGAAAGCTCCGCTTTCAAATGGCTGTAGGAAAACAAAAAAGAGAATGCGTAGCGTTCGCTTTTTGATTATCAAAATGGGAGAAAAGAGATCATGAAC
>JBIIOB010000074.1:0-8050 GCA_044337125.1 Bacteroidia bacterium | reverse complement strand
TTAGAGTCCCATAGGGACGAAACACATTGCAAAATCTTTCATTGAGCGCATCCATTCGGAAATGGATAGTCTTGCAGTCCCGGAGGGACAATATATTGGTAACAAAAAAACTATCTATTATTAGAGTCCCATAGGGACGAAACACATTGCAAAATCTTTCATTGAGCGCATCCATTCGGAAATGGATAGTCTTGCAGTCCCGGAGGGACAATATATTGGTAACAAAAAAAACTTCTATTATTAGAGTCCCTTAGGGACGAAACATTGAATTAATTTTAATCGTTATGTCCTTTAATGTCTTTTGTCCCACCAGTCTTCCACATCTCCTCTTCTTTTTGTTGAGCCAACTTTAATGAATCAGAAACTTGTTTATCGCCAAAACGGTTTAAATTTGGCTTACCAGCATTTACCCAAGCAGTATACCACATGCTACCCACCATAATAATGGCTTGACGCATTCTTCGTTCCACCATTCCATTCATCAACTTATCATAGTCTTCGGTATACTCTTTTGAATATACTTTCATTAGAGTAGCACCTCGATTTTCAAAACTATATTTTTTATCGGGTGAATAACTTGCATTCAAATTTGCTTCAAATTTCAAAACAGAATCCACTGCTGCATGACTCTCTTTAACAAATTGCCAAGCTTTATTTATCGGCTTATCCACATAGGTAGCTTTTCCCACCCAGTAATCATATCCTTCTGATTTTAATTCTGGAATTCTCGATTCCCAAAAGCCATGAATCCCTTTTTGATTGGTTAATTGTCCGTTGTAATTTTCAGTGGTATGTAACGGCACATGTGCATCACCAATATAATGGCCCAAATCGGCAGAGTAATGCAAAATCAAATCTAAATTTTCTTCTTTAAAAGCTTGTGATAAACGATACACCATTTTTTCGATATGCCATGGAACAATTCCATATGCTTTAAGTGTATCCTCTGAATATTTTTTAACTGCAGATTTCCAAAACATCGGAACCGAATCAAATGGATGTGAACCATAATGATCAATATCAATGTAATGCCTTGCTGCTTCGTCTTCATTTGCATACCTGCGTTTATCAGGATCTACAGCATGTTCCGAAATGTATTCGATGTGTTGCTTGTAAAAACCCATCATCTCACTGGGCAGTGTAAAAACAGCCATGCGATTGATTTTTTTATGTGCAAAAAATCCCCAAGTATAGGCAGGCTGACTTCCTGGAATAAAAAAGAAGGCAAACAATGCAACAACAATTATGGAAAAAAATATTTTTTTCATGAATCGGTATTCAGAATGATAGTGCTATAATAACACAATAAAGATAAGAATAAAAAAGAAGTGAATAGGTTAAGCCATCTTTACTAAATACTTACCATCTAAAACAGGAATTACAGTTGTTTGATCCAATGTAAAACAGTATTTAATATCCTTTTTCAAGCCCATTGCTGCCAAGCGTTTGGAATGAGAAGAATTATGAAAAAACTTCACTTGACTTTGCTGTGTCTGTTGGTACAAAAACAATGCAGCCAAAGCAGCATCACCTGTATGAAATAAATTAGAATTAATTAATCGTTCGGAAACAGCACCTGCAAAAACAGTATCTTCTAAATTCAATCTATTTTTCCAGCCCGAACAAAGCAACAATACATTTTTGTTTTGTGTTTGCAACCAATTGCACAATGCAGTAATATTAGTAAACGCACCAATTACTACTTGATAGGCATTACGAGCCGCTTCAATGGCTTGTGTTCCATTGGTTGTTGAAATAACCACGGTTTGACCTTTTGTTTTTTCGGTCATGTAACTGTAAGGTGAATTACCAAAATCAAATCCTTCAATCGCAATTCCGTTACGTTCTGCTCCCACCAAATATCCTTGCTTTTTATAGTCCATCGCTTCCTCCAGTGTGGCTACGGGAATCATTTTATCTACACCATATTCAAAAGCTGTACACATGGCTGATGTTGCACGCAACACGTCAATCACCACCACAATAGTATCTTCTCGCTCGTAAGCAGGATACAATTGTGGTGATAAACAAACGTCAACAGTTAATTTTTTTTCCATATCAGAAAAAGCGATTATGCTTTATGAAAAGGAATTTTTACAACTTTTGCTTTGATGGCTTTATCACGAATCATGATAAATATTTCAGAATCAACTTTCGATAAAGCGGTTGGAACATATCCCATACCAATTGCTTTGTTCAATGATGGTGATTGTGTTCCTGAAGTAACTTTACCTATTGTATTTCCAGCATCATCAGCAATTAAATAATCGTGACGAGGAATACCACGGTCAATCATTTCAAAGCCTACTAATTTTTTAGCCACTCCTTTTTCTTTTTGTTCTAACAATGCTTTGCTATTGGTAAATTCTTTTGTGAATTTTGTAATCCAACCCAAACCTGCTTCTAAAGGTGATGTTGTATCATCAATATCATTACCATATAAACAGAAACCCATTTCCAAACGCAATGTATCACGAGCACCTAAACCAATTGGTTTTATACCAAATTCAGCACCAGCTTCAAATATTGCTTTCCACATTTTATCAGCCACTTCATTAGCAAAATAAATTTCGAAACCACCAGCACCTGTATATCCTGTGTTTGAAATAACAACATTCTCTTCGCCATTAAATGTTCCTTTTTTGAAGGTATAATAAGGCATTTCAGAAAGATTCACATCTGTCAATTTTTGCAAAGCTTGCGCAGCCTTTGGTCCTTGAACAGCCAATAAAGAAACTGAATCAGAAATGTTTTTCATTTCAACACCTTTTGTATTGAATTTGCTAATCCAATTCCAATCTTTTTCAATGTTAGAAGCATTTACAACCAACATGTATTCTTTATCATTAATTCGGTATACCAATAAATCATCTACAATTCCACCTTTATCATTTGGCAAACAAGAATATTGCACTTTTCCATCCGCCAATACCGAAGCATCGTTTGAAGTAACACGTTGAATTAAATCCAATGCATTTTCTCCTTTTAAAATAAACTCACCCATGTGGCTCACATCAAAAACACCTACAGCATTACGCACAGTTAAATGCTCTTCATTTAAACCAGTATATGAAACTGGCATATTGTATCCTGCAAAAGGAACCATTTTAGCTCCAAGAGCAATATGAGTTTGTTCTAAAGCAACGTTTTTTAATTCAGTAGTTGTTTCCATAAGTGTTTGTTGTTTTAACCACAATCCTGATTTAATTTAAATACAGGTTGTTGTATCAGTTATAATAATTAAAATTTGACAAATTCGATTCACTGGCTTTGGAATAAATAGCTATTCCTTTGTAGGTTATCAAGTAACAAATGTATGATTTTATTGTTTTAAAAGTTCAGAAATGGCAAGCATTTTTTATATCTTTGATGCTAATGCGGACAATCGATTTCTTATTTCAACGAAACATGCCTCGATGGGTGATTTTTTTCATCGATATGGGCATTTGTTTGTTTTCGTTAATACTAGCCTATCTGGTTCGTTTTAACTTTTCAATCCCCAGAGTTGAAATCCTCGCTTTCCCTTTAGTTTTCAGCTTAGTTCTTGGAATTAGAGCCATCAGTTTTTATGCATCCAAAACTTACCAAGGCATTGTAAAATATACCAGCTCCAAAGATTCTCAGCGTATTTTTATTGTTTTAAGCATCGGCAGTGCTGCTTTTGTGCTGGTGAATCTTATTTTCTACAAATTCATTAATAGAACCTTCCCTATTCCATTTTCGATCATCATCATCGATTACATGGCAACTACCTTCTTAATGATTAGTTTAAGAATTATGTTCAAAGCTTTGTACCAAGAGCTTACTAATCCTAACAAAGAAAAAAGGAGTGTTATCATTTTTGGAGCAGGCGAATCGGGAATTATTACCAAACGTACTTTGGACAGAGATGCTGGCACAAAATACAAAGTACTGGGCTTTATCGATGATGACAAAAAGAAAATTGGTAAAAAACTAGAAGGTGTAACAATTTACTCAATCGATAAATTGGACGAACTACTAAATAGTAATGATGTATCTAACATGATTATTTCAGTTCAAAATTTATCACCTAGTAAAAAACAACAAATTGTAGACATTTGCTTAAACCACAATACAAAAGTATTGAACGTTCCTCCTGTAAGCAATTGGATTAATGGTGAATTAAGCTTTAAACAAATCAAAAAAGTTCAAATTGAAGAGTTGCTAGAACGCGATGCCATTCAACTGGACATTGACATTATAATAAATCAACTTAACAACAAAACAATTTTAGTAACAGGAGCAGCTGGTAGTATTGGTAGCGAAATTGTTCGTCAGGTAATAAAGTTCAATCCTAAAAAAATAATTCTACTCGACCAAGCAGAATCACCATTGTACGAAATGGAAATGGAGTTGCACGATAAATACAAGCAACAACAGTATGAAATTGTGATGGGTGATATTCGTAACAAAGATCGAATGGAAAATGTATTTAAGACATTTGCACCAAGTATTGTTTTTCACGCTGCAGCCTACAAACATGTTCCTATGATGGAAAACAATCCATCGGAATCGATTTTCACCAATGTACTTGGCTCAAAAAATTTGGCTGATTTATCGGTTCAATATAAAGTAGAAAAGTTTGTAATGGTATCTACCGACAAAGCGGTAAACCCTACCAATGTAATGGGTGCAAGCAAACGCATTGCTGAAATTTACACCCAATCATTAAACAAAAATTCTACAACCAAATTCATTACTACTCGTTTTGGAAATGTATTAGGTTCCAATGGATCTGTTATTCCTCGTTTCCGTCAGCAAATAGAAACGGGCGGACCAATTACCATTACACATCCTGATATTACTCGTTTTTTCATGACGATTCCAGAAGCTTGTCAATTGGTATTGGAAGCTGGAGCTATGGGAAAAGGTGGAGAGATTTTTATTTTTGATATGGGTGAATCGGTTAAGATTGTGGATCTTGCTAAAAAAATGATCAAGCTTTCGGGATTAATTTTAGATAAAGACATTAGCATTATTTATACAGGACTTAGACCTGGTGAAAAATTATACGAAGAGCTTTTAGCGAACGAAGAAAACACCATTCCAACACATCACAAACAAATTTTAATTGCCAAAGTAAAAGAATACGATTTTGAAACCATTTCCAGTTCAATCAATGAACTAATAAACCTCTTCGATCAACAAAACAATAAATCGATTGTAAAAAAAATGAAGGAATTGGTTCCTGAATTCAAAAGCAATAACTCGATTTATGAAGAGTTGGATGCTTAAATTTTAGCGGAGAGTCCAAAGTTTCAAAGTTTAAAGTTCAAGGTTTAAAGCTTATGGATAAATAGTACCTTTGTATCCAGATTAAAAACAAAAAAGATTATGAACACACCATTCCGCCATAAAACAAAAATTCAAATTCGTTTTAAAGACATTGATAAATTAGGACATGTAAACAATGCCAACCATATCACTTATTTTGAATTAGCACGTGTTGATTATTTTGACGCATTAGCAGGAGAAGGAGTAAAAATCGACTGGATCAATGAAGGTGTTATTTTAGCAAAGGTGGAAATGGAATACAAACAACCCATTTTGTTAGAAGACAAAGTATATGTTTACACTTGGGTTTCGCGCATTGGTTCACGTAGCTTTGATATGGCTTGTTCTATTGTGCGTGAAGTAGATGGCGTGGAAGTGGAAGCAGCACATGGATTAGCAGTAATTGTTTGCTTTAACTATGTTACCAACCAAAGCATTGCCATTCCAGAAACATGGAAAGCGAAAATGATCAATTAGTTGTTTGTTTTTGGGTTGAAAGCTATTAGCTATTCTAAAGTATAGTATTAGTGAATCCCCAACAACCAACAACCAACAACCAACAACTATCCATGTACCGTTTCTTTTTTGCCATAGTTGGCCATGATGGAAGCTTCATAATCCAACCATTCTTTCCAACGGTTATCCACATCCATTTCAGCGGCATGCTGACGGGCAAATCCGATAAAGGTGGTATAATGTCCCGCTTCGGAAATCATTAAATCGCGATAAAACTTTGCTAATTCTGCATCTTTGATATTCTCTGATAACACACGAAAACGTTCGCAACTGCGCGCTTCAATCATTGCGGAAAACAATAATCGATCAACTAATGATTGTTGACGACTACCATCTTTTTTCATGAATTTATACAATTCATTCACGTAATCGTCTTTTCTTTCACGTCCCAAAACACCACCACGCTTTTTGATAAGTTCATGCACCTGCTCAAAATGTGCAACCTCTTCTTTCACTATTTCTAATAAAGCAGTTACCATATCGGTATAATTCGGATTATTCACGATAAGTGTTAATGCATTCGATGCTGCTTTTTGTTCGCACCAAGCATGATCCGTTAATATTTCATCAATATTACTTTCTACAATATTTACCCAACGTGGGTCGGTTGCTAATTTTAATCCTAACATATCACTAACATTTTAAGACTACTCCTAAACGAGTTTTAAACGTAACATTTCTTAACTCAGGAGGATATTCATATTTTATAAAACTACGCATCATGCGCATTTCAAATGGTTTGGTTATTTCCAAACCACATTTTTTACCCTTTACCAATTTATAATATTCCAATTTGCCACTAGCATTTATTTTGATGATTACATCCATATATACGCTTGAACAACTTTTGCAATTCACATCAATCTTATTCTCAAATTTTACTTTTTCAAAATCATCGGCCAGCCAAAAATTAGAAATCTTTTTCCAAGATGCATATTGAACATCGCTTAATTCAAAATCTTCAGGTGCGGTTTCTGCAGCTTGTTTTTCAGCAACAATTTCCTGAGCAAAAATCAATGAGGATATCACCAAAGATGCAAAAACTAAAAAAACTTTTTTCATATTATTCAATTACTACTGTTTGCTTATTAAACTCTACTATAAATCCTCTCATAATTTTATTTCGTTTACGCAACTCCACTTCACCATTCACTTTTACATTCCCAACATCAATCATTGCATTTGCATCACCTCCATTTTCAACCCAACCCATTGCTTTTATCAATTGATTCAATTGAATGTATTCGTCTTTTATTTTAAATGTTTCCATACACAAAAATAAAAACAAAAAACAGTTATAACCGAACTTTCTATTATAAATAATCAACAGTTACAATACCTTCTACAATTCTCTAGAATCACTTTTAAGTATGCTGTCGTATTGAATTTGTCGAAACATGTGGGCGGACATGCGCAAGCCCTTCAATAGCATCAGATTGACAGCTGCAAGCTGACATTTCCCCTTCGCAATGACAACACACAAATCCAACAACTAAAAGCCAACAACAAACAATCATCGACAAATCCATCCATTCTTTTTCGTACTTTTGTACAATGAATAATGACGAGCAATTCAATAATCTTCGAGATAAGTTAGCACAAGATAAAAACTGGCCACAAGTATATATGTTTAAATTCATTATACCTGCCGACACAAAAAAAATGGCCTTAGTGGAAGCGAAGTTCTCTGATGAAGCAACCATTCACCAAAAAGAATCGAGCACAGGAAAATATTTAAGTATTACGGTTACAGAGGTAATGTTAAGTCCAGATGCAATCATCGAAAAATACAAAGAGGTAGGTACAATTGAAGGGGTAATGTCGCTTTAGGACAATTCGATAATGTGATAATTGGTTAATTCGATAATTTGAAAAAGGTGATTAGTAAAATTGATCTATTTCAGATTAACAAATTGCTTCCTTCCCGCAGATCCTTCAGTGCTTAAGCAGGAGAGGCCTAAGCACCGCCCCAACAGCCAACAACCAACAACCAACAACCAACAACCAACAACCAACAACCAACAACCAACAACCAACAACCAACAACCAACAACCAATAACTAACTAATCCTACTCCAGTTGGTTCGTTCCTTGCCCATCATCGCAAAATGATAAGCAATATTTGCATTCTCAGGTTTTTCCAAATTAGCATCTTCACTCAATAATTCAATGGCCATGTTTCTGGCAGCATGCAGTATTTGTGCATCTTTTGCCAAATCAGCAATGTGCAAATCCAACA
>JBIIOB010000073.1:0-8077 GCA_044337125.1 Bacteroidia bacterium | reverse complement strand
ATTGAACTCTTAATACAGCTGTAAATAACCAAGGGATAGTATTAAGAGTTCAATTAGGTGCATACAAAAATCGTTTGTCGAAAGGAGTATTTAAGGATGTACCAAATTTAATAGAAATCAAAACGGAAGATGGCTTGTATAAATACATGACAGGATCTTATACTACATTTGATGCAGCAGCTAAGCATAAAGTTGACATGGTTCTAAAAGGGTATCAAGGAGCTTTTATTACCGCCTACAAAGATGGAAAACGAGTTTCGCTCGAAGAGGCTGGAGCAACAAAAATGAAGAAAGAAGATTTGCAGGAAATAGAAGACAACGCAACTGTTAATGCACTAAATACCAAATTAATTGTGTTTAAAGTTCAGGTTGGAGTATTTAAAAATGAACCACCTGCAGAAAAGCAAGAATTATATGGAAAATTAAAAAACTTAAACAAAGAAACCACCGCTAGTGGATTAAACAGATATGTTGTAGGGTCGTTTAGCGATTACAAACAAGCAATGGAAGCTAAAAATGAAGCCATTAAAGCTGGAGCTACTGATGCATTCATAATCGCATTGTATAATGGAGAGTATATTCCAATTCAAGAAGCACTAGAACTCATCAAATAATTGAATGGCACTATTTTTGAAATTAACGTAACACAATTTTAAATTTTTATAAAAATGAAAACTCGTTTACTTACACTTAGCATTGCCTTCTTAGCAATCAACTTCGTAAATGCACAAGAAACAATAAAGGATGCAACTTTAAAAAGTGCAAGCGTTTCAGAAAGAAACGATTCAATAGCCCTTGGCCAACCAACCCAGCAAGAACCTAAAAAAGCGGATGCCAAAACTGATAAAAAGGAAAGCAAAAGCGAAGGACAAAACAAAATGGCGATTAATGAACAAGGCGTGAATAAAACCAAACCCAAAGCAAGAAAATCAACTTCTGCCGGAACGGATTCGACAAAATCGACTGAAAAAAAAAAGTAAATAAAAAAAGAGGCTCAAAACAATGAGCCTTTTTTTTTGTTTATATACTAAAAAACAAATGAAAACATCCTTCTTGCTTTGCATTTCTTTCTTATCATTCGGTATTTCAAGTTGTGCTCAAAAAAAAACAGATTACAAACAAGCCAAACAGAATTCGACTATGACAACTGATACTAATAAAAACCTAGATACTGCGACATTTGGAGCAGGCTGTTTTTGGTGTGTAGAAGCCCAGTTTCAACTTTTAGATGGAGTAATTGCCGTTTCTTCAGGCTTTATGGGTGGCTTTATAAAAAATCCAGCCTACAAAGAAGTTTGTATGGGCACTACTGGTCATGCAGAAGTGTGTCAAATTATTTATGATTCAAGTAAAATTTCATATGAATCCTTATTAGCTGCATTTTGGCAATCGCACGACCCTACACAACTCAACAGACAAGGAAATGATGTTGGTACGCAATATCGCTCCGTAATTTTTTATCACAATGAAGTACAAAAACAACTAGCAGAAACCTACAAAAATGAATTAAATAAATCAGGAGCATGGGATAAACCTGTTGTAACTGAAATAAGTCCTTCTTCTGTTTTCTATAAAGCAGAGGATTATCATCAAAATTATTTTAATTCAAATGGTGATCAACCCTATTGTAGCTATGTTATTCAGCCCAAAGTCGATAAGTTCAAAAAAGTATTCAAGGATAAATTAAAAAAATAAAAAAAGCCCCATCATAAAATTATGATGGGGCTTTTTAGTATTTCTTATATTAATTTCCTCTGATCAATTGAACATAACCAGTATAAACTTTTTCTAGGTTTTCTCCTTCTAAAATAAAGTAGTAAACTCCATCAGATAAATTGCCACCAGTCCATTCATTTCGATAATCATCGCTCTCATATACTTTTACACCCCATCTATTATAAACTTTTAAGTTACTTAAAGGATGGTATTCCAAGAAATGGAAGGCAAGAGCATCATTTATTCCATCACCATTAGGTGTGAATACATTGGGCACTTCAATATCACAAATAAATGAAATTTCCATATCATCCTTGCAAATTCCATTATCATATGTAAAAGCATAAACGCCAAAGGTTGAAACTGTAATAACAGGGTTAGCGGCCAATGAATCACTAAATGTTGCTGTTGCACCTACAGGAGTATTTGTTACAGTCCAATATGCAGGAAGCGAAGAGGATGCTCCTCTGATTGTATAAGTCAAACCGCATGTTTGCGCATTAATAGGTAATAATGGTGCCTCAAAAGCATAAATGGTTACAGTTGTATCATATGTACATCCAAAATTATCAGTAACCTGATAAGTATAATTATGGGGACCAACTGCAGTAGGAATTACAACAATTGCAGTATCATTTTGACCTGTAACGATAGTTGGATCTGGTAACCATTGATCCGATTCTACTACTGGAGTATAATACTCAGTATTCGGATTAATTGCAGGGTTAAAGAAAACACCCCATTCAAAAATATACCCATCATCAATCGATAAATTATCTTGAATAGTAATAGTCCAGTTTCCATTGATAGGACAACCAATAAAATTAGCGAACGATTGCTCTGGTTTGTATTGCCCCTGTGACATTGATTGTCCTGTAGAAGGTGATGGAGGGTTGGTTACTGTTGTAAAATTACTTGCAGCAAATTCCTGAGCAAAATTACCCCAAGTAGCATTATCAGCAAAACAATATTGCCAACCTATACCTGGTGTTCCGTTTCCATTATCATCCGCTTCACCTAAAAAAGTGCCACCACCATTAAATCCACCTGGAATCATTCCTGGACTATAACTGTTAAAAATAGTTGTATTTGTACCATTCGGACAGGTTAATCGCATTTCCAAATCGCCCAAATAAGAGTGTTCCATTGTCACGCACATTTGTTGGATATCACTTGCTTGTGTTATGGTTTGTCCTGGATTAAAATCAGAAATATTTACTGTTGTGGTGTAAACTGCACCAGAACCATCGGGTAAATAAGTTAATCCGGCAAATACTCCTCCAAATTCAAAACCAGCTTGAGTTGGATCTACTCCAACAGTATCAGTATTTGTAACACCAGCAATTAATTGAGTGGATTGACCAACACAAACAGTATCATCCAATGGCATCGTTCCTGCAAAACTAGGAATCGTTGAAACACGAACCTTGCATTTCATAACTTCAATTTGGTTTACAGGATCAGTCATGCGCAATGTAACTAGGTAACCAGAACGTGCAGGAGGTTTAAACCATACTCTACGACCTGTCTTTTGAGTTCCATCACTAAACTTCCACAAATATGTACAATTTGAAGTATCTTGAGAGTATCCAGTTCCAGCAACTTGCAAAGAATAAGGGAAGTCACCAGTTGCTTCAAATAAAATAGAATCGTTAAAACAAACATCGGCATATCCAGTATCAACAGGTGTTAAAATACTAGACCCTGAACCGTTTAAATAGGCCAAGATATGTGGTTCAAATGGTTGAACAGGATTACCACAAGTTATATTTGCAGCCCATCCAGTACCAGTAACTGCAGCATCAGAAACAAATTTAAAACTTAGACATCCACTAGGATTATTCCAACTAGCTGTATAAAAGAAACCATTTGGACTCATAGAACTATTGTGTTTTCCTAATAAGGGAGAAGAGGTAGAAGGTCCATCATAAACATAAATTGTATCAGAAGCATCAACGCTCCAAGAAAAACCTGCGTTAATACCAAACGAAACAGATACTTTACTACCAGAAGCTAAGGTTGGACAAATGGTGATATCAAGATTTTCGTTGTTACCGTAATTTGCTCCTGCATTTCCAGAATCGTAAAAATTTTGAACAGACCCATCATTAAAAACAGCACAGTTAATGGGGTTTGACTGATTATTATCAGGGTCAGTAATTAATATTATTTGGGATTTAATATTAAAAACAATTGCCATAAAGGCAACTGAAAATAGTAATTGCTTTTTCATCTATTTACTTATTTTTTAATTTGGGTATATTTTGCTTTTAATTGTTCCTCTGAAATAATAACAAGGAGCTTGTCTGTTCCTTCAATTTTATAGTATTGGTAATCCTTTTGAAGTGGAAATAATTTTAACTCATAAATATTCACCGCATTCAAATCTGCTATTTTAATTGTACCCTTTATTTCATGTGCATTTCCTTTACCAGAAGGCAATGGTGTTATTTCATATGCATTTGCAACATAAAAATTCAAATATTCTAAATTAGCTGGATTCTTTACTTGCATTTCAGCAAGTTCTTTATCAGTAAAATTTGACTTTAATCGAGCATCAATTGTTCCGTTTTGAGAAAGTCCAGCAAGACTTAATCCCATCAAGAAAAATAAAGTATAAATCGTTTTCATTATGGTTTGAGTTTATTTATTTCCCAAACCTACCATTTTTTTTAAAGTCTATCAAGAAATTATGAGACAATTTTTAGGTTTCGAGCGCAATATTTGTAAGGTATGAAGTACATTTGTGCCCTAAAAACAAAAAAAATCGAATGTTTTCGCCTGACTATAGAAAAAACTACAAATCAACCCTCCTTTTGGCCTATCCAGTGGTTTTAAGTCAGCTTGGACACATTATGGTTGGTGTGGTTGACACAGCAATGGTTGGTCAAATTGGAACAAATGAACAAGCTGCTGTTGCTTTGGCTAATAGCTTGTACACGTTGGTATTAGTTTTTGGCCTAGGTGTTTCATATGGTGTAACACCTTTAGTCGCTGCAGCCGACAGTTCAAACAACATTACTGAAAATGCCTCTTTGCTAAAGCATTCAATAATAATCAATACTATATTAGGAATAGTCTTATTTACCCTTTTGGTCATAATTGCCCCAGTTTTAAATTTTTTCGATCAGAAACAAGAGGTCGTTACACTTGCAATTCCTTTTTTAAATGTAATGATGCTAGGCATGATTCCATTATGCATTTTTTCAGCATTTAAACAATTTGCTGAAGGCTTGTCCAATACAAAAGCTGCAATGATTATCTCTGTTGGTGCCAACTTGTTAAATGTTTTATTAAACTACCTATTCATATTTGGTCATTGGGGCTTCCCCGAAATGGGATTAATGGGCTCCTGCTGGGCAAGTTTTATTGCACGATTGCTAATGGCCTTAATTATGTTTTTATATGTTTATAAAAACAGTAGTTTTAAAAAATATTGGGTCGGTTTCACTTTAAAAAACAGCTCCAGAGAACTTACAAAAAAAATATTGGCAATCGGTATTCCATCTGGGCTCCAGTGGGTATTTGAAGTGGGCGCATTTGCATTTGCTGTCATTATGATTGGTTGGATAAGTCCAAAGGCTCAAGCTGCGCATCAAGTAGCATTATCAATTGCTGCAGTAACTTATATGATGGCAAGTGGATTGTCGGCAGCTGCATCAGTGAAGGTTGGTAATCAGTTTGGATTAAAGGACAACCATGGTGTAAGGATAGCAGGATTTAGTGCATTCGTAATGGTACTCGTTTTTATGGGACTAATGGCTTTGTGTTTCATTTTATTTAGAAACTGGCTCCCCACTTTTTTTACAAACGATTTAGAGGTGATCAGCACTTCTTCTACACTACTTGTAATTGCTGCATTTTTTCAATTAAGTGATGGAACCCAAGTAGTGGGTTTAGGGGCATTAAGAGGATTAAATGATGTTAAAATTCCAACAATAATTACACTAATTGCTTATTGGGTAATTGGCTTACCAATGAGTTATTTACTTGCATTTAAATTTAACCTAGGAGTTGAAGGTATTTGGTATGGATTATCAATTGGACTGGGCGTTTCAGCAATTCTATTGTTTTCCAGATTTAATTATATTAGTAAAAAAGTATAACCTACCCTTTCAACGTTTTTTCGATACTTTCCCATAACAATTTTGCTGTTTTATCCCAGCTAAATTCGAGTTTACGAATTCGTCCCTTTTCAATCAATTCTTGTCGAAGTGTAGGTTCATTGTATATCCTATTCATTCCAGTAGCGATTGACTCAACCGAAAATGGATCAACCAGGATTGCAGCATCAGAAGCAACTTCGGGCATAGAAGTTACATTGCTTGTAATTACAGGAGTATCACAATTCATGGCTTCCAAAATTGGAATTCCAAAACCTTCAAAATAGGGAACGTAAGTTAATGCGAGTGCCGAGCCAAGTACATTATTTAATTCTTCATTTGACAAACGGCCAGTAAAAACAACATCCTCCTTGGCTTTCATTTCCAAATAGGTCTTTTTTATTTCATTGGTCCAATAATATTTTTCACCAACAATTACGAGTTTTATGTCCGATTTTTGAGTTGTCTTGAAACTATCAAATGCTTTAAATAAACGAGAAATATTTTTGCGAGGATGCAAGGCTCCAACAAAAAGGAAATAGTCTGAACCTTTTGAAAATTTATTCTTTGTGGCTAATTGGATGTCATTCAAAATCGGTTTGTAATTCGAATTGCAACCATCAAAAACCACATCAATCTTAGATGGATCAATTTTATATATCTTTACAATATCATTCTTAGAAAAATAAGAAACAGTAGCAATTCGAGTTGCTTTAGCCGCAAATTTCGGAAAAAAATGTCTGTAATATTTCCGAACAATAAACGATACATCATTGGGATAATGCTCAAAGCAAATATCATGAATTACTGCTAGTTGCTTGCATTTTGCTCCTAAAGAAAGATAACCATCTGGTGACAAAAACAGATCAGGTTTGTATTTATTCAAAAAACTTGCAACTGAAAATTCAAACCACCAGTAAAAAAGTATTGGATGTCGGGCCTGTGGAGATAAAATTAAAGGAGTTACATTGTCTGAAAAGATGAACTCTTCATCAAAATCTCTATCAAACAGAAACACAAAATGATGTTCAGGATGATTTTGGGTAATTCTTTTAAGGGTTTCATAACTAAACCAACCTATACCTTCGAGCTTATTCTTTAAAAGTAATCGCGTATTTACAACTATTTCCACTAATAATCATTTTTTGAACGAATTTATGATATTTTTGCACGCAAATGAAAAGTGCAGTAAAATATATACTCCATAAGCTTCTAGGTTTTAATAATTACCTATTTGTATTTTCTTTATTCAAAATTTACACGTTAAAAAAAGATAAAAACGAAAAAGATTTTTTTCATTTTTTAAATTTAATACCATCTGATTCAACTATTTTAGATATTGGTGCTAACATTGGAATCATGACAGTACATCTTGCTCGAAGGATAAAAGGGGCAAAAGTAATGAGTTTTGAACCTATGCCAAACAATATTATTGCCTTTAAAAGGGTAGTAAGTTATTTCAAATTGAAGAATGTTCATTTATTTGAAATTGCATTGGGAAATAACGAAGGAGAAGTAGAAATGGTAATGCCAGTTGTTTCTAGTGTACGTATGCAGGGACTTAGTCATGTGGTGCATGAAAGCATTACAGAATTCAATGAAGGTGAAAAATTAAAAGTTCCCTTAAAAATGTTAGATAAGATTGAACTATTAAATAATTCCAAACAACCAATTAGTGCAATAAAAATAGATGTAGAAAATTTTGAATTTTTTGTACTAGAAGGCGGAAAGGAACTCATTAAAAAGCACCAACCTGTGATATATGCTGAATTATGGGATAATGAAAATAGATACAATTGCTTTGAACTATTAAAATCGCTGAATTATAATACATATGTTGTAATTAATAATCAATTAGTAGTCTTTGATCCTAAGACACATAAAAAACAAACTTTTATATTTTTAACCGACCAAAAACATTAAGTTTATAAAATGCAAAAAAAGTTTGTCGCTAATTTAGCCTTGCTCCTATTTATGAATTTGCTAATTAAGCCAATTTATATTTTAGGCATTGATAGAGCTGTGCAAGTGGAAGTGGGTGCTGCAAACTATGGTATTTATTTTGCGATTTTCAACTTTACATTTTTACTTACTATCATATTAGATTTTGGTATAACCAATTTCAACAACAAGAATATTGCTCAAAACAACCACCTTTTAACGAAGCACTTTTCAAGTTTGGTGAGTCTAAAACTATTGCTTGCCTTTGTCTATATTATCATTTGTGTGGTTGCCGGTTTTCTAATTGGATACGATGT
>JBIIOB010000071.1:0-8090 GCA_044337125.1 Bacteroidia bacterium | reverse complement strand
CACTAAACTGTATGGAATTAGCTATGGAGAAAAATGCAAAAATTGTTGCGGTTACTTCAGGTGGGAAAGTCTTAGAAAAATGCAAAACAAATTCAATTGATTCAATTGTGGTACCAGGTGGGATGCCACCAAGAGCATGCCTAGGATATTCCCTTACCCAATTGTTTTTTGTTCTTGAATTTCACAAAATAATTAGCAATAGTTTCAAAAATGATTTAGAAAAAGCAGTTGAATTAATTAACGCTGAAGAAGCTAATATCATTGAAGAAGCGAAACAAATTGCACAAAGCATTAAAGGTAAACTTCCTGTTATTTATGCTACAACATACAATGAAGGGATTGCCATTCGGTTTCGCCAACAATTAAATGAAAATTCTAAAATTCTTTGCTGGCATCAAATTATTCCAGAAATGAATCACAATGAACTTGTTGGCTGGACTGAAAAAAATGAAAATTTAAGCGTGTTGATTTTCTTGGATAAAGATGATTATTCTCGAAATTTAGCTCGTGTTGATATCAATAAGGAAGTTATTAAAAATTATGCTTCTTCTATTACCGAAATCTATTCAAAAGGAAATTCTATTATCGAAAAAGCAATCTATTTTATTCATTTGGGAGATTGGATTTCAGTTATTTTGGCTGAATTAAGAGGTGTTGATGCTGTTGAAGTAAATGTAATCAACCATTTAAAATCCAAACTTTCCGAGATTTAATCCTTTTTGATTATACCATTACTGTTATCTAATTCGATAACAAACGTTTAGCGATTAAACAATGAAACAAGAGGTGAAATCGATTGATTTAGGCTTGATAGACTACAAGGAAGCTTGGGATTATCAAGAAAAAATCTTTGATGGTATCGTTCAAACAAAAGTTAATAATCGTACCCTTCCTATTCCAGAGCAAACTCCAACAACCAACTATTTGATTTTTTGTGAGCATCCTCATGTATACACCTTGGGTAAAAGTGGACATGAATCAAATCTGTTGGTGAATGAACAGCAACTGAAAGAAAAGAATGCAAGCTATTATAAGATTAATAGAGGGGGAGATATTACTTACCATGGTCCAGGACAAGTGGTTGGATACCCAATTCTGGATTTAGATAATTTTTTCACGGACATACATAAGTATTTGCGCTACCTAGAAGAAATGGTTATCCTAACATTAGCGGAATATGGAATTCAAGCGGGCCGGAGTGCTGGTGAAACTGGAGTTTGGATTGATGCAGAGAATCCAGTGAGAGCTCGAAAAATTTGTGCCATGGGAGTGAGGGCAAGTAGGTGGGTGACGATGCATGGTTTTGCTTTAAATGTAAATGCCGATTTAAATTATTTCGGAAACATTATTCCTTGTGGTATAGTAGATAAAGCTGTAACATCAATGGATAAAGAATTAGGGGTGAAAGTGGATGAGCAAGAAGTTAAGAAAAAGCTAGAAAAACATTTTGCAGATTTATTTAATTGCATTATTATTTAAACAAACTGCAAGTTTTATTGTTGTTGGTATACTCCAAACAAAGAAAAAAAGATGATTGCCAAATTTTCAATAAAAGATTTAGAAACTCTTTCAGGTATAAAAGCACATACACTTCGTATATGGGAACAACGCTATGGCATATTGAAGCCAGAACGCACCGAGAGTAATATTAGATATTATTGTAATAATGAGTTAAAGCAATTGCTGAATATTACCATGCTATATAACCATGGCTTTAAAATTTCCAAAATAGCATCCTTAGATAATAAATCCCTTGTTTCGGAAGTAAATAAAATAATTGATGCTCAAATCTCACCTTGCGATCAAATTGATAGTTTGATAATAGCAATGGTTGAAATTGATGAAAAACGATTCGAGAAAATCATTTCGAATAATATTCTTCACCATGGATTTTCACATACAATTGAAAAAGTAGTTTATCCTTTTTTACATAAAATTGGTGTAATGTGGATGACAGGGAGCGTAAATCCAGCTCAAGAACATTTTATTTCAAATTTAATTCGCCAAAAATTAATTGTTGCAATTGATGGTGTAATTGCACCTGAAACTAAAGATGCAAAGTCATTTGTATTGTTTTTACCTGATATGGAATTGCACGAATTAAGTTTGTTGTACTTTACTTACCTGCTAAAATCCCGAGGGCACCAAGTTACCTACCTTGGTCAATCTGTACCCTTTTTAGATTTAGAAAAAGTAATTGAAATTCGTAAGCCAGAATTCCTTGTTTCGGTTTTTACGCACAACATGGTAGAGCCAGAACAATATATTACCGACCTTTCTAAAGCCTTTCCAAAATTAAAAATTCTGCTTTCTGGTTCCCAATTAGCAGCAATCACCCAAAAACTACCTGGTAATATTCAACTTTTCAGAACTCCTGAAGATTTTTTAAAACTTATCTAGATTAATCTATTGATTACCAGCAAATTGATTCTTCTTTTTTAGCTAGAAATTTATTTTGTTTAACTAATTGTAAAAATAATTAAACAAAAATTAGGTTTTTTGTTTAACATATCTCTATCTTTGTTCCACAAAATAAAAACTACGAATCATGACAGCAATCGAATTTAACCAACAGCTAATTAATCAACGTACACCGTTGAAAAATTTTGCATACAGCTTAACACTTAATAGTGAAGAAGCGCAAGACTTAGTTCAGGATACTTATCTAAAAGCTTTAACCTATAGAGATAAATTTGCTGACGCAAGTAATTTAAAAGCATGGTTGTATACAATCATGAAAAACACGTTTATTAATTCGTACAGACGATCTATTAAGACCCGCCAAATTATTCAGCAAACTGATGATTTGAGCATTGTAAAGCCAATTAATGGAGCAAATGGTCCTAGTGCCGAATCACAAATGAACCAAAAACAAATTACAAAAGCAATTGACGCACTTGATGAAGATTATAAAATTCCATTTACTCGTTACAATGATGGATTTAAATACAAAGAAATTGCAGATGAATTAAACTTGCCAATTGGTACAGTAAAAAGCAGAATATTTTTAGCGCGTAAACGCTTAATGGAAGATTTAAAAGATTTTTCGGCTCAAAATTAATGTTTAACAAATGTTAATAATAATTAAACAAAAAGAACGATGACTCCAACTAAAATAAAAATTGCTATTGATGAAATAGGTGATAATCATGTTATGACGTCAATTGATACGCCCTTAAGAGATGATGCGTTCAAACTAGATGATGAACTAAAGATTGAATTGATTGAAGAAAAGTTTAGAGATATTATGAATATTCTGGGACTTGATTTAAATGATGATAGTTTATCGGGTACTCCACACCGTGTTGCAAAAATGTATGTGAAAGAAATTTTTAGTGGTTTAAATCCCGAGAATAAGCCTAAAATTGCTTTGTTTGAGAATAAGTATAAATACAGCGAAATGTTAGTTGAAAAAAACATTACGTTTTATTCGAATTGCGAACACCACTTTGTTCCAATTATTGGCAAAGCACATGTAGCCTATATTTCTAATGGTAAGGTTATTGGCTTATCAAAATTGAATCGTATCGTTCAGCACTTTGCAAAACGTCCGCAAGTACAAGAGCGTTTAACCATTCAAATTGCAAATGAAATCAAAGAAATAATGCAAACAGAAGATGTAGCTGTTTTAATTGACGCACACCATTTATGTGTTTCTTCTCGAGGTGTTCAGGATATAAACAGTTCAACCGTTACCTCTTCTTATGGAGGGAAATTTTTGAATGAACAAACACGCAATGAATTTTTACAGCATATAAAAAACTGCTAAATGGCGAGATTCGTTATTGTAGGTGGAAGCTATGGAATAGGGTTGGAAATTGTGAAGCAATTATCAAGTGAAGAAAACGAAGTAATTGTTTTGTCACGCACAAAGGAGTTTTTATCTTCTCTAAAAAATGTTGAACATTATTATTACGATGCAAATGATAGTACAACCTTCCCAGTCATTGATGGAGCTATCGATGGTTTTGTCTATTGCCCAGGCTCAATTAATTTAAAGCCATTTACACGTTACACAGCAGCTGATTTTTCAACTGATTTGAACATAAATGCAATTTCTGCAGCATTGGTGATGCAAAAATTAGTGACAAATTTTAAAGAGTCTGTGCAAGCTTCGGTTGTTTTTTTTAGCACGATAGCAGTTCAGGTTGGAATGCCCTTTCATGCTTCTATTGCTATGGCGAAGGGTGCAGTAGAAGGATTGACAAAGTCATTGGCTGCTGAGTATGCTCCAAAGATTAGAGTGAATTGCATTGCCCCGTCAATTACCGAAACCCCATTGTCAGAAAAATTAATAAATACAAATGAAAAAAAAGATGCAGTTGGCAATCGTCATCCTTTAAAAAGAATAGGAACAACTCAAGATATTGCAAATACAGTTTCGTTTCTCCTTTCAAATAAATCATCTTGGATAACTGGGCAACTATTTCATGTAGATGGAGGCATGTCAACTTTAAAGTAATAAATGAGCATAAAGCAATTTTTGTTAAATGATTTGGAAGCGATGGAACAACGCTTCCGAACAAATTTTATAAATTCCATAAGTGGATTTAAAAGTGTCGCATTAATTGGTACTATAGATTTAAGTGGTCAAACAAATGTGGCAGTATTTAGTTCCATTGTGCATATTGGCGCAAATCCTCCTTTGCTAGGTTTTGTTGTTAGGCCCGATTCTGTTGAACGCCATACACTTGAAAACATCTTGGAAACAAAAGAGTACACCATTAACTTTATTAACGAAGCAATTTTTAAAAAAGCGCATCAAACTTCAGCTCGATATTCTAAAAGCACATCTGAGTTTGATGCGGTAGGTTTGACAAACGAATATTTTAATACATTGAAAGCTCCTTTTGTTAAGGAATCTTCCGTAAAATTAGGATTGCAATTTGTTGAAAAAGTTGATATTGCACTGAATGGTACTTCCCTAATTATTGGTAAAATTGTAGAGGTGATTTTACCTGAAAATATTATAGGTACAGATGGACATGTTTCTATTGAAGAGGCAAATACGATTACCGTCAATGGACTCGATACTTACCATACAGTTAAACGAATTGCTAGACTTTCCTATGCTAAACCAAATTCATTTCCCCAAGAACTATGATACTAGATAAAATGAAAAGTGTTTCAATATTTTGGTTTAGAAGAGATTTGCGATTGTATGACAATGCTGGATTATACCATGCACTGAAAAGTGAAAATCCTGTTTTGCCCATTTTTATTTTTGATTCAGAAATTCTTGAAAAACTCGATAATAAAAAAGATAAAAGAGTTGAGTTTATTCATGAAGCGTTGTCGAATATAAAACAGGAACTTGAGGCAATGGGTTCTTCCTTATTGGTATTAAAAGGTAAGCCTTTGGAGATTTATCAAAGGTTGATTTCAGAATATAATGTAAAAGCAGTTTATACAAACCATGATTATGAACCTTATGCTTTAAAGCGGGATAAAGATATACAGGAGTTATTGGCAAAAAACAATGTTACATTTCATACATTTAAAGATCAAGTGATTTTTGAAAAGGCTGAAGTTACTAAGGATGATGGCTTGCCATATACCGTATTTACGCCTTACATGCGGAAGTGGAAGGTTAAATTAAATGATTTTTACATCAAATCTTACCCAGTTCAAGATTACAAAGAGAATTTTATTAAAACCAAGCCATTTGAATTCACTACTTTACCTCAAATTGGTTTCGCCTCTTCAGGATATAAATTATCTATACCAGCATTAAATGAAAAGCAAATTTCAAATTATGACCAGCTTCGCAATTTCCCAGCAATTGATGGAACAAGTAGATTAAGTGTTCATTTGCGTTTTGGAACAGTGAGTATTCGCGAATTGGTTACAAAAGCGAAAATACTCAACGACCAATGGTTGAATGAATTAATTTGGAGAGAATTTTACATGATGATATTATTTCATTTTCCTCATGTTGTAGATGGCGCATTTAAAAAGCAATATGACCGTATTCAATGGAGAAATAATGAGCAAGAATTTGATGCATGGTGCAATGGCCAAACAGGTTATCCAATTGTGGATGCAGGAATGCGGGAATTAAATGAAACAGGTTTTATGCACAACAGGGTTCGAATGATTGTTGCAAGTTTTTTGGTAAAGCATCTTTTGATTGATTGGCGTTGGGGTGAAGTCTATTTTGCCGAAAAATTAATGGATTTCGATTTGGCTGCAAATAATGGAGGTTGGCAATGGGCCGCTAGCAGTGGATGTGATGCTGCTCCTTATTTTAGAGTGTTTAATCCTTACGAGCAAACAAAGCGATTTGATGCAAAACTTCAATATATACGCAGGTGGGTTCCTGAATTCGAAGAACTTACCTATCCTCAACCAATTGTTGAACATAAGTTTGCCCGTGAAAGAGTGTTAATGTTTTATAAAAAAGCTTTAGGTAATTCCGAAGAATAGTATTTAGACGTAACTTTGCATCATCAATTCCTGATAACCCATTCATGTCAAGTCCAGAGAAAATCATTGAAGTAAAAAATCTTGTAAAACATTATGGAAAATTCCATGCTGTGGAAGATGTTAGCTTTGATGTTTACCGTGGAGATGTATTTGGTTTTCTTGGACCAAATGGAGCTGGAAAAAGTACTACAATCAGAACTATGCTTTCGCTTATTTCTCCTACTAGTGGTGAATTGAAATTGTTTGGCAAAAATTTACTTACTGATAGAAATTATATATTAAGCAGAATAGGTTGTATAGTTGAAAAGCCTGATTTTTATAAATATTTATCTGCTCAAAAGAATTTAGAAATCTTTGCACGTTTATCTGGTGTTGCTGCCGATAAAAAGAAAGTTCATGAAATACTTGATTTTGTTGGACTAAAAGGTCGTGAAAAAGATAAAGTAAGTGGTTTTTCTCATGGGATGAAGCAGCGTTTGGGCATTGCACAAACCCTCATTCATGATCCTGAGTTAATTATTTTAGATGAACCAACCACTGGGTTGGATCCACAAGGAATCATTGATATTCGTAATTTGATTTTACAGTTAAAAAATGAACGTAACAAAACTGTTTTGTTGTCATCTCATATATTATCGGAAATAGAATTGATTGCAAACAGAATGGTAATTATCAATAAAGGAAAAACAATTGTTCAAGGAAGTGTATCGGAGTTATTGAACGGACAAGAACTAATTGTTTCATTTAATGTTAATAATGTTGAAAAAGCAATTCAATTACTTAATGGAAATAATGTAACAATTGATAAAGAATCCATTCAAGGAAATAATCTATTGTTGCATATTGCTCAAGAACACATACCGAAGATAAATAGATTGTTTTGTGATAACAATGTGAATGTGTTTTCTATTGAAACAAAACGTAAACTAGAGGATTACTTCTTAAAATTAATCAATCATTAATGTTCTGGAAAAGCACCTATAACGAGTTTATAAAAATTGCGGCTAAACCTCGCAGTTATATTGGTATTGCTGCTATTACATTAATAGTGGGGATTATATTATTTGCTATGCGTTTGGATGGAATGATGTACATTTCATTTATTACTGCTCCATTTGAGCAGTCGCTTTCCTTTGAAGGGAATATCTTAAATGGTAATTTAATGGCATTTATTATTCTTCAAATGCTCATTATTCATATTCCTTTATTAATTGCATTTGTTACTGGGGATTTAATTTCGGGAGAAGGCGCAATGGGTACTATTCGTTTGTTACTAACTAAACCTATTTCGCGTACGAGTATTTTAATGTCGAAATACTTGGCTGGTTGTGCATACACTTTGGTGGTGTTGTTGTGGATGGGTTTCATGGCCATTTTTATTGGAAAGGTACTTTTTGGAACGGGTGACTTAATGGTTTTAAAAAGTGATGGCTTAATCATATTGCAAGAAAGTGATATTTCATGGCGCTTTCTCTATGGGTTTTTGGTTGCGTATTTAGCTTTGGTGATGATTGCGACCTTGTCACTTACTTTATCTTGTTTTTCCGAAAATTCTATTGGTCCAATAGTTACCACAATGGGAATCATTATTTTATTTACAATAATTGGAACACTTGATGTTCCTATGTTTGATCATATTCGTCCTTATTTATTTACAACACATA
>JBIIOB010000070.1:0-8114 GCA_044337125.1 Bacteroidia bacterium | reverse complement strand
CAATAGTTGGAGCAACACAAGGAAAGCCAAAAACGGCAAAATTTGTTCTAACGTTTCCATCCACCGTACTTAGTGTTCCACCGGTATATATTTTATTATTGTTATGTGTGATTTTGTATACAATATTATTTACTGTAGGACTCCAGCTTGATGCAAGGCCTGTTGTGGTGCTTACAGAAGCAACTTTATTTCTTGTTTGTCCTCCGATTACGGTAAAGTTTCCGGCAGCATACATGGTCGTTCCACTTAAGTACATATCGTATACAATGTTGTTGGAGCTGGGATTCCATGCGGTTGCTACACCTGTTGTAGCGCTTACTGCAGCTATTCTGTTTCGTGTAGCACCACCACCAATAGAGATAAATTGACCACAAGCATATACGATTGAGCCCGCAGGAATAATTTTATAAACTGGATTGTTTGCTCCCGGATTCCAAGAAGTAATGGACCCTGTTGTGAGATTGTGTGCTGCCATTCTATCACGTGCAGCACCTGAAATTGAAATAAAATCACCACCAGAATAAATTGTTGTTCCCGAAATGGCTATTGTGCGAACGCCACTTCCAGCGTTTGGATTCCATGTGGTAGCTAATCCTGTTGTAGCGCTTACTGCTGCTAAGTTATTTCTTCCTGCCCCACCAATACTTCCAAATAAACCACCTGCATAAATGTTTCCTCCGTAGCTTGCAATAGTATAAATTGTTCCATTTGAATTCGGATTCCAGCTAGTTGCGTTACCGGTAGCAGGGTCTAGTGCTGCAATTCTATTTCTCGTTTGACCGCCAATGTTGGTAAATTCCCCAGCAGCATATATTGTTCCTCCAGTCTCAAGGATGGCATGAACCACTGCATTTGCACTTGGATTCCATGAATTAGGCGCTCCTGTTGTTTTGTCTAATGCAGCTATCCTGTTTCTTACAACTCCACCAATGGAAGTGAACGCCCCTCCTACATACATTTTTGTTGCAGAAATTTCAAGAGAATAAACAATATCATTTGTATTTGGGTTCCAGATGGTAGCCAATGCTGTTGATGCATCTAATGCTGCCACTCTGTTTCTAGTTTGTCCACCAATAGTTGTAAATTGACCACCAGCATATATATTTCCACTTAAAAATAAAAGGGAATATACCGTATTGTTAGCATTAGGATTCCATGCTGTTGCTACTCCGGTTGATGCATTTAGAGCAGCAATCCTGTTTCTTGCAGCAGCGCCTCCGATGGTTGTGAATGCTCCACCAGCATAAACTGTTGTTCCATCCACAGCCAAACAATGAACAGTTCCATTTGCTCCCGGGTACCAACTTGTAATCGCACCTGTTGTCAAGTTAAAAGAAGCTAATCGATCACGAGATACACCTGAAATTGAAACAAAGGTACCTCCAACATATATTGTTGTTCCTGAGATGTGAATTGCATGAACAATCCCTTGTGCATTTGGATGCCAAGAAGTAATTAAGCCACTGCTTGTATCTACAGCAGCGAGCCCTTGTCGTAAAGTTGCATTTACATTTCCAAAAGAGCCACCGAAATATATATTAGAACCATATTGATCAATAGAATAGACTGGGCCATCTACATTGGGATTCCAGGCAGTTGTTTGTCCAGTTGTTTTGTTTAAAGCAGCAATTCGATTTCTCGTTTGTCCACCAATTGTTATAAAATCTCCTCCGGCATACACGGTGGTTGCACTAACAGTAAGTGCTCTAACAATGTTGTCAGCGCCTGGATTCCATGAAGTAATTTGACCAGAAGAATTTATATGAGCAATATAATTACGAGCACTATCGCCAACCATTGTAAAATCTCCTCCGATATACCAGCCGCCATTTCCATCTGGAGCAGATGCTCTTACAATATTGTTTGGATTTGGAAATGATGTATTTGCTTGTCCATCAGCAATAGCTATTTCCGATCCATATGAAATTCCGGGGCCAAATAAACTTGTGAAGTTGCCTCCGATGTACACTAAATTATTGATGCTATCATTGTAGATAGCTCTCACTTCTCCATCAGGTTGCCACCAATGTTGTTCAAGGGTTTGAGCAAACGTTTTTTGTGAAAAAAGAATCACAAAACCAACAGCAAAAAGACAGACTAATTTTTTCATAACAAATTAAGATTTTAAAATTTGTTATAAGATTACGTCTATTTGGTGTTTTGCTAGTTTTAATGTTCAGCAATAGCCAATTTGGTTTAGGAATGGACAAAAAAAGAGCCCACTTGTAGGTAGGCTCTTAAAAAAATAATAGGATAGATTAATCGTTTTTTACTTCAAATATTTTTCCGCAATATTCTTTGCCTTTTACAATAAGCGCACCTTTAACATTCCAAGTGTTGTGGCTATCCATGGTACAATAGTAGATATCTGTTGCGCAAGGCCATTTTGAAGTAGCTCCTGGAGCAATATGTGACGATGTGCCTTTATCTGTAATCACATTCATTTCTTTTTTACCAGTGTTTTTAATAACAACCCAACCGTCTCCTTCTTTTTTACTTCTTAATGCTGCCAGTTTTTTTTGTCCTTCTTCTGAGCCCCAATACGAAGCATTTGCATTATTATAAGTTAGTTGTGTAGAATCAACTGTAAATTTCATTGCATCTGCTTCCTCTTGAGCTTTTTCATTGTATGGATTTGCCTCTTGAATTTTTTTCATTTCAACAAAATAATCTTTAATCAACTTCATAAGATCGGCTTTTGCTAAGTCAGACATTTTTCCACCTTGAAAAATTGCTTCTTCTGCTCTTGCTTTGGGTACTTTTGGCATCCACACTTGTGCAATGTCAAACGAAGTTGTGTTGTCGAAATGTTCAAGGTAAAAGATAACTCCGTTAATGATAACATATGCATGATCTGCTGCAGCTGTCATGTACGAAGGGTGTGTATAATTATCGAATTTATTATACATGTAATCGTATTTTATTTTTGCTTCATTCCCATCTTTAGTTTCAATTGCATTAAACCCAACCGTTTTTCCAAATCTGTTTTTCTCTAGCTTAAGTTTGGTAACATATCTTGTTGTTGAAATTGAATTTTTTTGACCTGCTGTAATAGTTACAAACAAATATTCTGTGTATACAACATCTTCGCCTATCGTCTCTAAGGCAGTAATCATATCGGTTTGAGAAGTTGAAAATTTGCTAATTATTGCAAATAAAAGAATCAATGCTACTTTTTTCATACAAATTGATTTTTAGTTTTTATTTAGATTAATATTAGAAAACAAACATAACTATGCTTAAGTAGCATTATTGGTTTAGTTCAGGAACAGCCTAGTTTATTTAGGAATGGACTGTTTTAAGAAAGAATAGCATCTTCGAACTCTGCTTTTTTGTATTTGGAGAGTTTAGCAATAAGGCCATTGGTAAGGTTGATGGACAAATCGGATTTGGAATAATTTATAATATGCTCCTTAGCAATCAACCATGATTTGTGTACTCGAATAAAGGAACGATTATCGGCAAAAATGGTTTCAAAATGTTTTAAATTTTTACTGACCATGTATTTTTTATCGGTAGTATAAATATAACAATAGGATTCTTGTGCTTCAATTGCAATAATCGAATCAACAGGAACTAAATATTGGTTTCCTTTTTCTGAAACCATTATATTTTTTACTTCTTTGGTTTGTAGCGTAGTGCTTAATAGTTGTAGTCGTTGCGAATTTTTTTCTAAGTCGATTTGTGTTTTTACCTTTGATACAGCTACTTTTAATCGTTCAATATCTATCGGTTTTAATAAATAATCTATTGCAGATAATTCGAACGCACGAATAGCATATTGATCATAAGCGGTTACAAAAATAATTTCGAAATTAATTTCTTTGAAAAAATTTACGATTTCATATCCCGCATAATTGGGCATTTCAATGTCTAGGAAAACTATATTTGGTTGTTCCTTAGTTATCACTTCTACTGCTTGCAAAACATTACTGCATTTAGCAACAAGAGTTACTTCTGGACAAAACCGTAACAACAAATTTTCGAGCACATCGCGTGCACTTTCTTCATCATCAACTAATATGGCTTTTAGTTTTTCCACTTCTCAAACGTAATTATTCTTTTATAAAGTCCCTTTTTTATTTTCACCAATTGGCGGTTTTATTTTATTAACGGATTAAAATTTATGTTTAATTGGTATTCTGAGGACTACTTTTGTTCCTATACCTATATCATTTTCATAAAGGTCTTCATAGTCATAGCCAAATTTTCCATCAAATACATTACTTAATATCTCGAAACGTTTATGAATGGCCTTTCCTGAAAATGATTCATGTTCTGAGCGTTGGCGCTGTTTAATTGCTTTTGCCTTTTCTCGCCCAACACCATTGTCTTCAATAGTACAAATTAATACGTCTTTTAATACAAACGTTATTTTTAAATTTTTGGCTCCTTCTTTATGAAGTAGGCCATGCACCAGCGAATTTTCGATAAATGGTTGAACAAGCAAGGGCGGAAGCATGATATCATTTATGTCGTTAGTTTCAATTGAATAATTAAAATCTTTTTTAAAACGAAGTTTTTCGAGCGACAAATACAGTTCTAATAATTTTAGTTCTTGATCAAAATCTATAAAATCTTTTTCGGAATAATTTAAAGTTCGTCTTACTAAATTTGAAAATGTTGTGATGTAGGAATACGAATTTTCTACATCTCCTTTTAAAACAAGATCTTGGATAGAATTTAGTGAATTAAAAATAAAATGGGGATTCATTTGCGATTGAATTGCAGTAAGTTTGGATGCATTCAATTCGTTTATTTGCTCCGATTTTTTACGTTGAATATTTAACTGCCAACGGTAGATCAGAATTACAATAGCAAGAAATAATAGTATGCAGGAAGCTATAAACCACCATTTAGCATAAAAAGGTTGATCGATTGAAAAGGAATATTCAATTGTGTTGCTAAAAGTTCCTTGATTTTCTAATTTAACTATTAAAGTATAAGCTCCTGGGGCTAATGCATTGTAAGTAATTTTGTTATTTTCATGATTGTTGATGTTCCAGTTGTTTTCATAACCAATGAGTTTATAGTGATAACGGAGTGATTCTCTATTTCTTAAAGTTGGAACAGATACAACAACTTCTATTTTCCGTTGATTGCTGTTAAATTTGTTCTTTTCTTTCAATGGGATCAATTGATCGTTAACAATAATGTTTTCGAAACGGATGGAAGGTTTCCGAAATTGGTAATTGTTGTAATTTAAATTGATTTGTTGTACACCACCAGCATGACTAACCCATAATTGGTTGTTGTGAATCGTATAGTCCATTACACGTTTGGTCGCAAAACCAAAAACTGAATGGATTGATTTAAGTGATTTTCCTTCTAAATCAAATTGAAACAATCCTTCAGCCGATTTCCCTATCAACGAGTTTTGAAAGATATAAATTTGGGTTAAGAGTTCCGTCTTACCTGTTACAGTTGGGGAAATGGTTTTAATTACCGAATCGTTTTCAATTAATAGAACATTATTTTTTTTATCAGTAGCATAAAGTTGGCCTTTAGAAAAGAACAAGCTATTTGGGAAAATCGGTTTTGATTTATAAATGATTGGTTTGCAACTATTTTGGTTAATATAGAATAGTCCGTTTGATGTTGCAGCATAGATGGTGCTATCAATTGTATTGTATTCTAATGCATAAATTCTATATTTTGCTTGTTTTAGCCAAGTGGTAGAAATAGTAGAATTTCCATCCCAGGTGCATTGAATGATTCCACTATTTGTTCCTAAATAAAACTCTTTCGGAGAAACAAAAACAGCATCTTTTAAGGAAGCTTCTACAATGTCTATAAATTTTCCATTTTGTTTATTGTAGGCTCGAATATGGCCATTATCAAAAACAAGAAGAGAACTTTCTTGGCTTCCGTAAATCCCTTCAATTGGTCGTTTACCATCTATATTTATTTCTTGGATTTCATTGTTCTGGTAATTTAATAATGAACCTTTTGATGAGCCTAAAATAAGGCCTAATTTTTTATCTGAATAAAGAGAAACAATAGGATCGTTTTTAAAGGAATTAATTACATCAGGTACTTTCAAATCGGAAACCACAATAATGCCTTTATCAAATGTGCTGATTAAATAATTGCCTTCATTGTCTTTAAAAATATCTGAAATGAAATAATCGGTATAAAAAACACTCGTATTCGTATTTAGATTATTTCCATTAAGTAAAGACGCTCCAGGGAGTGTTCCTGCGACCCAAATTTCATTACCTGTTTCGTAGATTCTGACAGATCCACTTCGTTCAAAGACTGGATTTTTTTCAAGGGTAGTTAGTTGAAAATTTTGTGGGTTATATGAGAATTGGGCTTTGGTTCTTAAATCTATAGCGTAGCACTTATTGCCAATTTCAAAAAACTTAAGTACACTATTTGGTTCCAGGATGTAAGGATTAATATCCAAAGGATGGATCACGAACTTCCCTTTTGAATAGGATAGAATGGATTTTTTTTCATACTGATGAAATTGAACTTCTTTTTTATTGTTGGTGAAGGCTGGCCCAAGGTATTTTGTAATGTCGTATTTTATAGCTACTGTGCCGTCCTGGTTCAATACAATTACTTTTTTTGCACCAACCAAAAGTTTATTATCATCTGCAATAGCTAAGCTAATATCAGCCTTTCCTTCATTGTCTTTTAGTTCATAAAAAATGGAACATCTTTTATTTACTATTTTGAAAACTTGATTGTTTAGATTATGGCAATATATTGTACCATTAGTGTCTATTACAAAATTAAAAAAGGAGTTGCTTTTTGCCTCATCGCATTCTATCTTTTTATAGGTATAAAAATCGAAAATGTACAGTCCTTCATTCGTTGCAAACCAATAGTTTAGCTGTTTATCTTGGATAACATCATAAATTTGCACCCCTTTAAAATGATTCTCACCTAACACAAAATATGCAGGTTGTTGCGCATTTAAAATGGAGCCTAAACAGAAGAGAAAATAGAGTGTTATTCGGATTCTCATTTCACGAAGATAATTTATTATTCAGAAATGAAAGCAAATCGGAGGCCTATTAAAAAGAAACTAGGCAGTTACTTTTTGTTTGTGTTTTTCATAGAGCAAATGTACAATACCATCGGAAAGGCCAATTTGAGGAACTAATAATTTATCGATATCTGCCTTTTTTAAAACCGTTAATAGAATTTTTGATGCAGGTATAATTACATCGGCTCTGTCGGGATTCAGACCTAATATTTTAATTCGTTCTTCATAGGTGTATGATTCCAACACTTCATACATTCCTTTTAATTTGCTAGTGGGCAATGGTTTATTTGGTTTGCGCCCACTCATTTTAAAAAGCTTATTGATATTTCCCCCTGAGCCGATTGCAATGAGTGGTTTATAGCCAGCAGTAATTTCTGTTATCCAATTTTTGAAATAGCTCCAATATTCTTTATCAATTTGATTGTGTAACATCCTGATGGTACCAATATTAAATGATTGCGACACCATTGCTTTGTTTTTCGAAAATAATGTTATTTCGGTACTACCACCTCCAATATCAATGTAGAGATAGTTGTTGCTTTTATCAAGATGTTCTTCAATGTGATTCGAATAGATTATATCTGCTTCGGTTTTGCCATCAATCACTTCAATGTTTATTCCTGCTTCTCTTTTTACACGTTCAACTATTTCATACCTGTTATCTGCATCACGCATAGCAGATGTAGCACAAGCTCGGTAGTCGATCGCATCATATACTTCAATTAAGTTTTTAAAAGCCTTCATCGCTGTTACAAGCTTATCAGCTTTTTCTTTTGAAATCTTTCTGTTTAGGAATGAATCTTCTCCCAAACGAATTGGAACACGGATGAGTTCTGCTTTTTTGAATAGAGTTTTGCCATTTTCTTCATATACGTTGCAAAACAGGAGCCTTACAGCGTTAGAGCCTATATCGATAGCGGCAAATTTCAAGTTCAGTTGGTATTAAATAAATTAAAAATTTCTTCTTGCGCTTTTACCTTTTTACCCGGTTGTTTTCGGTATTCGTTGTTTTGTTTGCTTCCTAAAATACGCGCTTTGGTGTTGTCTTTCCAAAGTGTATCAATTATTTTTTTCAGTTGTAGCTGAATTGTTTTATCGTAAATAGGTACTGCAACTT
>JBIIOB010000069.1:0-8133 GCA_044337125.1 Bacteroidia bacterium | reverse complement strand
CCAGTAAACCTTCCAATCATTAAACTTCCCCAATACAATGCAACATAGAGTGTTGCTGCTTCTGCTGGAATTCCTTTAATTTCGGGTAAACCAACAAAACTGGTCATAAAACTACCAACTGTTACTTCACCACCAACATAAAAAAAGATGGCTAAAATACCCAATGTAAGTTGTGGGAATTTTAATGCTCCCATACCTTTTTCAATGTTATCTTGATTCGTAAATTTTGGTAGTGAAATTACTTTGAAAACTACTATCAATAATAAAAAGGCAATGGTCAAAACGATATAAGGCATTTTAACCGAATCAATATCGTTTCCTGTAGAAGAAGTATTGCTCAAAATAAATACACCTCCTAAAATAGGTGCAATGGTAGTTCCAAAAGAGTTTATTGCTCCCGCTAAACTTAATCGGTGTGAACCTTTTTCAGGGTCACCCAATAATATAACATATGGATTTGCTGCAATTTGTAATAATGTAAAGCCAAGTGCTAAAACAAATAAGGCTGTTAAAAAGAAACCAAAGGATTGCAATTCAGCTGCAGGGTAAAATAGAAATGTTCCTAAAGCTGCAATTAGTAGCCCTAATAAAATACCATTTTTATAACCTATTTTATTTATAGGGTCACCAGAAGTGGAGGATATAAAGAAATAAATTAAAGAGCCAACAAAGTAGGCACTAAAAAATGCAAACTGAATAAGCATGGATTCAAAATAACTCAGCGTAAATATTGCCTTAAAATGAGGAATTAAAATATCATTAAGACAAGTGATGAATCCCCACATAAAAAATAGCATTGTTAAAAATGCCATTGGCAGGGAATAATTTTTTTTGCTTTCCATTATCAGTTCGAATTGATTTTTATCGAAAATACTACTAATTCAATAATAAACAATGGATGTTAAAAAGAGGTTTTCAGCATTAAAAAGTTAATTACTTTAAATCTAAAAAGGATAAAATTTTGCTTGTAGCACCAATGTTTGTTTGGATGTATGCTTTTGATGTTTCAGCCGCACTATTAAGATTTGATGAGTTATTAAGGTAATGGAATGTTGCAGCTAAATCTTTTGCATCTTTAATGGAAAATGCGCCCTTTTTAATTATAAGCTCTTTAGCCTCTAAAAATTTTGAATAATTGGGACCAAAAATTATTGGCAAACCAAAAGTAGCTGCTTCTAATATATTGTGAATGCCCTTTCCAAATCCACCACCAATGTATGCAATGGTACCATATTGGTATAGTGAAGATAGCATGCCCATATTATCAATAATTAAGACGTTAGCATTGTTTATGTTTAAATCAGTTGCGTTTGAATATCGAATACACTTACCGAAGGAGTTAAATTTGTTTTCAATAAAATCAATGTGATGATTGTCAATTTCATGGGGTGCAATAATTAATTTATAGGATCTTAATTCATTCGAACAATCTACTATCATTTGTTCATCCTCTTTCCAAGAACTTCCAATTATAAAAACCTTATCATTATTACAAAATTGTTTAACTATCGGAAACGAGGTAATGTTTTTGGAAATTTCAAATACTCTATCAAAGCGAGTGTCGCCAGTAATGGTTGTGTTTTTATATCCAATAGAATGCAATAAAAGTTCAGAGGATTTATCCTGCAAAAAAAAGTGAGTGAAACAACCTAGCTGTTTTTTAAACCAACTTCCGTAAGGTTTAAAAAAATGCTGTTTTTCTCTGAAAGTGCCACTGATTAAATAGGATGGTACATTTTTATTTTTTAGTTCATTTAAATAGTTAAACCAAAATTCATATTTAATAAAAAATGCTGCTTGAGGATCCAGAATCGAAATTAGTTTTTTTGCATTTGAACGTGTATCCATTGGGAGGTAAAAAACATAGTCTGCTTCAGAATAATTTTTTCGAATCTCATAACCTGAAGGTGAGAAAAATGTAAGAAAAATTTTGTAAGAAGGATGTTGTTTTTTGATTTGTTCTATTAGCGGTCGGCCTTGCTCAAATTCGCCTAGTGAAGCGCAATGGAACCAAATAATCGGTGAACTATTAGATTTAAGTGCGAATTCAATTTTAGAAAAAATAGATTTCCTGCCATTCATCCAAAGCTTAGCTTTTGTATTAAAAGCAGATGCAATTTTAATTGCTATAGAATAGAGAAAAATGGAAAGTTTGTAAATAAGTTTCATGAACCTATTTTGCTAGTATGTGTAAAATTCTTTCGGTGCCTTTTTGTACAAAGGAAGTATCCAAGAAACTTTAGCACCATAAAAAATATCGATTCGCTTTTCAGTGTCTTGCTTCATTTCATCAAAGTTATAACTTCTTCTGTTTTGAGTAAAACCTTGCATGCATTCTAAGCCAAAATAAAAATTGGCAATTCGGTTATTGCTTAAATACATATAACCTAAATTTTGACTTAATAAAAATCCATTGCTCAATCGGTCATAACCTTTTTTATACTCTTTAGAAAGTTGTGGAACATTGTTACCAATTGTTTCAATCCTTATTTTGTGTTGAATGAAACCCAATCCAATATTGAATACTATTCCAGAATTGGGATTTGGTTTTTTAAATGGAAAAATTCTACCCAAGGTAACAGAAGTTGTAAAACCTCTTTCGTATAATCGAACATCAGCAAAGCCTCCCAATTTATCGATAATATATCCATTTGGAGAAGCAATACTGTCAAATAAGCTTTCTTTTACTGTTTTACCAAAAATATAGCTTCCATTTATTCCAATGATCCAATTGTAGCGGGTTTTAAAATCTACATTCAACTGTATCGAAGAATTATTTCCAAATCGTTTATTCATATCTCCTCCAGAAAGGTAATATCCGTAGGAGGCTGAAATCATTGGTGTTGAAACGGATGAGTCTTTTATACTCACTTGAGCATTTAAACTCATCGCAAAAAATGCAATTGTATAAAGAAGAAGGTAACTTTTTTTCATATAATAAGCTGCTAATGTACGGAATATTTAACGAAGTTTTAATGAGAAAATTGCCCTGTTTTTAACCTTATTTTCCTTATATTCGCATTCTTATATTTGATACTAAAACAGATGGAAAAAATTGCTAAAAAAATTCAAATGGTTGACTTAAAAAGTCAATATGAAAAAATAAAAACAGAGGTAGATGCAGCTATTCAAAATGTATTGACAAATACTGCATTTATCAATGGTCCTGAAGTAAAAGAATTTCAGAAGGAATTAGAGAATTACCTAGGTGTTAAACACGTTATTCCTTGTGCTAACGGTACCGATGCATTGCAAATTGCAATGATGGCTTTAGATTTAAAACCGGGTGATGAAGTGATTACTGCCGATTTTACCTATGTTGCCACAGCCGAGGTAATTGGTTTGTTGGGTTTGAAACCTGTTTTGGTTGATGTTGTCCCAGATACATTTGATATTGATGTAACAGCTATAGAAAAAGCAATTACTCCTAAAACAAAAGCTATTGTTCCAGTACATTTATTTGGACAATGTGCGGATATGGATAAAATAATGGCTTTGGCAAAAAAGCATAATTTATATGTAATTGAAGATACTGCTCAAGCAATTGGTGCAGAATATACATCCGCTGATGGCTCCAAAAAGAAAGCAGGTACTATTGGAACTATTGGCTGTACATCCTTCTTCCCTTCAAAAAATTTAGGTTGTTATGGTGATGGTGGCGCCATTTTTACAAATGACGATGCATTGGCAGCAAAAATCAGAATGATTGCTAATCATGGTCAATCTGTTCAATATGTTCATGATTCCATTGGAGTTAATTCTCGTTTGGATAGCATCCAAGCAGCCGTACTTCGAATCAAATTACGTGATTTGGATAACTATGCTGCTGCAAGAAATAAAGCAGCAAGTTTTTATGATAAAGCATTTGCCAATAATCCGAAGTTAAAAACTCCTGCTCGTGCATCCTTTTCAAACCATGTATTTCACCAATATACCTTGCAGCTAACTGGAGTTGATAGAACAGCATTGCGCGAATACCTTGCAAGTAAAGATATTCCAGCAATGATTTATTACCCAATTCCATTGCATTTGCAAAAAGCTTATTTGGATCCACGATACAAGCAAGGAGATTTTCCTGTAACTGAAAAGTTATGTGCTTCCGTGGTTTCTTTGCCAATGCATACCGAACTAGATGAAGAAGCATTGAACTATATTACCACAAGTGTTTTAGAATTTGTAAATAAATAACCTTTAAATTTTAGCCATATGAACATTGCAGTTGTAGGAACAGGATATGTAGGTTTAGTTACCGGAACATGTTTAGCCGAAACAGGTAATCATGTAATTTGTGTTGATATCAATGCAGATAAAGTAAAAAAAATGCAGTCGGGAATTGTTCCAATTTATGAACCTCATTTGGATGTTCTTTTTGAACGAAACATCAAACAAGGTCACTTGACATTCACTACTAACCTTGCAGAAGCAATTGAAAATGCAAAAATTATCTTTTTAGCATTACCAACACCTCCTGGTGAAGATGGGTCTGCTGATTTAAGTTATATTCTAGGCGTAGCCGATGATTTGGGTAAAATTATCAAAGACTATAAAGTAATAGTTGATAAAAGTACAGTACCTGTAGGTACTGCAGAAAAAGTTCGTTTGGCAGTTGCAAAAAATGCTAAAGTTGAATTCGATGTCGTTTCAAATCCTGAATTTTTACGTGAAGGTTTTGCAGTAGATGATTTCTTAAAACCTGATAGAGTAGTTATTGGAGCAAGTACTGAAAGAGCTCGTAAAACAATGGAAGAGTTATATAAGCCTTATGTACGCCAAGGTAATCCAATCATTTTTATGGATGAAAAATCAGCAGAGTTGACGAAATATGCAGCCAATGCTTTTTTAGCTACTAAGATTACATTCATGAATGAAATTGCAAATTTATGCGAGTTAGTTGGAGCTGATGTTGATTCTGTTCGAATTGGTATCGGAAGTGATGATCGTATCGGAAAGCGATTCTTGTTTCCTGGTATTGGCTATGGTGGAAGTTGTTTTCCTAAAGATGTTCAAGCACTTGCAAAATCAGCATCCGAAGTAAATTACGAATTTAAAATTTTAGATTCTGTAATGGATATCAATGAAAAGCAAAAAACTATTATTGTTCCTAAAATTAAACAACATTTTAATAATGATTTAAAAGGGAAAAAAATTGCTTTGTGGGGGCTTGCATTTAAGCCAGATACAGATGATATCCGTGAAGCTCCAGCATTGTACATCATTGAAGAGTTAACAAAAATGGGGGCAACAGTAGCTGCTTATGACCCTGAAGCAATGAACAATGTTCGCAATTTAATTGGAGATAAGATTACCTATGCATTAGATGAATACGATGCTTTAAGAGATGCAGATGCTTTATTGATTGCTACTGAATGGAGTTTATTCCGCACACCAGATTTTGATCGTGTATCCTCTCTATTAAAAAACAAGGTGATTTTTGATGGCAGAAATTTATATGGTATTCAACAAATGAAAGAGTTGGGATATTTTTATTCTAGTATCGGAAGAGACACAGTTAAATAAATTAATAATATGATGAAAAACGTTAAACTTTTAATTACAGCATTAGTGGTTGTAATTGCATCCGTTGCCTCTGCGCAGGAATCTGTGAAAATTAAAGAGGGACAAACTTTGTTATACAAAATTAATGAGTATGATGGTCCCGTTGATCAATTGGTGACCTTAACATCATTGGCTTCTCCAATGAAGATTTCTTGGAACAAGAAAAATAAATACGATGACAAAGGCACTTTTTTAATTTTGAAAGCTGCTTTGGAAAATGCAATTAATATTATTTTTTCTTTCCCAATAAACTCAAATGACGATGAACTAAGTGATGTTTTGCCTGGATTTATTGTGAGTAAAAAAATGTTCAATGAACTAAAAAGTGCCAAAAAAACAAAACTGAGAGCAGGCTGCGAATTAAAAGCAGATGATTTAGTTTTGAAAGGCGAGCAACCAATGTACATCATTATTAATGGTAAAAAAACAATTGTTAATACGTTAAATGTTACTTGGGGAACATTTGGTGATGAGATGTGGATTTTAGACAATGCAGATTACCCGATTATTGTTAAAGTTTCTGCAATCAGTAAATATGAATTAACCGAAATAAAATAATCCGTGGCAAGAAAACGTATATTAATTACAGGTGCAGCAGGCTTTTTAGGTTCTCACTTGTGTGATCGATTTATAAAAGAAGATTATCATGTTATCGCTATGGATAATTTGATAACTGGCGATTTAAAGAATATTGAACATTTGATGAAACTTGAAAATTTCGAGTTTTATCATCATGATGTTTCAAAATTTGTATTTGTTCCCGGTGAGCTTGATTACATCTTGCATTTTGCATCACCTGCATCACCAATCGATTATTTGAAAATCCCTATCCAAACCTTAAAAGTAAGTTCATTAGGAACTCATAATTTATTAGGATTAGCAAGGGTTAAGAAAGCAAGAATTTTGGTGGCATCCACTTCTGAAGTTTATGGGGATCCATTGGTTCATCCACAAACTGAGGAATATTGGGGAAATGTAAATCCAGTTGGTCCTCGTGGAGTATATGATGAAGCCAAACGATTTATGGAAGCAATGACCATGGCTTATCATACCTATCATGGTGTTGAAACCCGAATCATTCGAATTTTTAATACCTACGGACCTCGTATGCGTCTGAATGATGGGCGTGTATTGCCTGCTTTTATTGGTCAAGCATTGCGTGGTGAAGACTTAACCATGTTTGGTGATGGTTCGCAAACACGTTCTTTCTGTTATGTTGATGATTTGGTAGAAGGAATTTACAGATTATTGATGAGTGATTATGTTTATCCAGTTAATGTGGGTAATCCAAGCGAAATTTCAATAAAAGAATTTGGTGAAGAGATTATTAAATTAACTGGTACAACTCAAAAATTAATTTCAAAACCTTTACCTCAGGACGATCCGAAACAACGTAAGCCAGATATTTCGAAAGCAAAAGAAATTTTGGGTTGGGAACCAAAAGTTGGAAGAGCAGAGGGATTGAAAATTACATATGAGTATTTCAAATCCTTGTCGAAAGATGAATTGAATAAAACAGAGCATAGACAATTTAACTAGTATGAGTCAAGATTTTTTTGCACATCCAACTGCAGTTATTGATGAAGGTTGTAAAATTGCCCAAGGAGTAAAAATTTGGCATTTTTCGCATATTATGCCCAACTGCATAATTGGAGAAAACTGTAACATTGGACAAAATGTGGTGATTTCTCCTGAAGTGGTTTTAGGTAAAAATGTAAAAATTCAAAATAACGTTTCCATTTATACTGGTGTCACTTGCGATGATGATGTTTTTTTAGGACCATCTATGGTATTTACCAATGTAATAAATCCAAGAAGTGCAATAAATCGTAAAAACGAATACGCCAAAACACATGTAGGGAAAGGTGCATCCATTGGTGCGAATGCAACAATTGTATGTGGCCATGATATTGGTGAATATGCTTTTATAGGTGCAGGTGCAGTGGTAACAAAAAATGTTCAACCGTATTCTCTTTGGGTTGGAAACCCTGCAAAACAAATGGGATGGATTAGTGAATATGGTCATCGTTTGAGTTTCGATAAAATGGGTATAGCTATTTGTCCCGAAAGTAAGGACAAGTATCAATTACTAAATGGAAGTGTAAGTAAATTAGATTAAGTGTTTTCAGATTCAAACTATGAGTAAAATAAAATTTGCAGTAATTGGTCAAGGGCATATTGGTAAACGACATGCTGAAATGGTAAGAAGAAATGCTGAATCTGAACTTGTTGCCGTTTGCGATGTGGCATCAAAAGAAAACTTAAGTCTTAATGAGCTTTCAGAACCTTTTTATAATTCACCAGAAGAAATGATTGCTGCGCATCCGGATATTGAGGTAGTAAATATTTGTACGCCCAATGGTTTACATGCCAAACATTCGTTAATGGCTTTAGAAGCAGGAAAGCATGTGGTTGCTGAGAAACCAATGGCCCTTTCAAAATTGGATTGTGAGGCTATGATTTTTAAAGCATTGCAAAAAAATAAAAATGTGTTTTGTGTAATGCAAAATCGTTTTTCGCCTCCATCAGTATGGTTGAAAAAAATTGTTGAAGAAAAAATAATTGGTGATGTTTACA
>JBIIOB010000068.1:0-8186 GCA_044337125.1 Bacteroidia bacterium | reverse complement strand
TTTTCTTATCCTTTATTCTAATTCAAACTTTCTCCTTTGCTCAATCTGGTAGCATTAAAGGAAAAGTTTTTAATTCCATTAACAACGACCCAATACCCTTTGCTTCGGTTGGTATTACTTCACTTTCCATTGCAGCTACAACTGATTTGGATGGGAATTATGAACTAAAAAACCTTAATCCGGGCTTGTATAACATTGCCATTTCCTATGTTGGTTTTCGAAAAAAAACAATCTTTGAAATCCAGGTGAACAATTACACCCCAACCGTTTTAAATATTCCTTTAGACGAGCAAATTGATAGTCTGCAAGAAATTGAAGTTACCGCTTCACCATTCAACAAAACCGAAGAGAGTCCTGTATCCATGCGTACCATTGGTTCATCTGAAATTGATCGTAACCCAGGTGGTAATCGTGATATATCAAAGGTAATTCAGTCATTACCTGGTGTTTCCTCAACGGCCTCTTTCCGAAACGATATCATCATCCGTGGTGGTGCTCCCAATGAAAATCGTTTTTACTTGGATGGAATTGAAGTTCCCAACATCAACCACTTTGCTACGCAAGGAGCTTCGGGCGGACCAGTAGGAATGATTAATGTTAATTTTATTCGTGAGGTAGACTTTTATTCCGGAGCTTTTCCTGCCAACCGAGGAAATACATTGAGTTCAGTTTTCGACTTTAAACAAAAAGATGGTAACTCCGAGAAATTTGTAACTACTGCTACTTTAGGTTCATCTGATTTAGGTATAACATTGGATGGTCCAATTGGTAAAAAAACAACCTTCATTGCTTCTGCCAGGAGATCTTATTTGGGCTGGTTGTTTAAATTGTTGGAATTACCATTTCTTCCTATTTATTACGATGCTCAATTTAAAACCAAAATTCGTTTCAACGATAAAAACGAAATCTCCTTTATTGGCTTAGGGGCAATTGATGATTTTAAGCTGAATTTAGATGCCAATAAAACCGAAGAACAAAAATACATTCTTGGTTATTTACCAGTTAATACCCAATGGAATTATACATTAGGCGCGAACTACAAGCATTTTTTTGAAAAAAGCTATATGACAGTAGTTGTGAGTCGTAATCATTTAAACAATCGTTCTTATAAATACAAAGACAATGATGAATCGAATCCAAACAATAAAATTTTGGATTATACTTCACAGGAAATTGAAAATAAATTAAGAGTAGAGGATACCTATCGTAACAAAGGATTTAAAGTGAATTTTGGTGCTGGTTATGAAAATGTAACTTATACGAATTCAACTTTTAGCAAAATTACAACACCAGCCGGTCCTGCTATTATTGATTTTGATTCAAAATTAACATTCAATAAGTTCTCTGTTTTCGGACAAGTAAGTAAAGGCATTTTTAAAGAACGTGTGATTTTATCATTGGGTGCCCGTAGCGATTTTTCTGATTATTCAACCGATATGATGAATCCATTGAATCAGTTTTCGCCACGTTTTTCGATGGCTGTAAACATTACAGATGCACTAAGTTTTAACTTTAATGTGGGGCGTTATTATCAATTGCCAGCTTATACGGTGTTAGGGTATCGCGATTCAACAAATACACTTGTAAACAAACAAAACAAAGTGACTTACATTACCAATGATCACATTGTTGCTGGATTAGAATACAATACAAAAATCAATACCAAATTTACAGTTGAAGGATTTTACAAAGTATATTCCAATTATCCTTTTGCCTTGCGTGATTCTATTTCATTGGCCAACTTGGGTGGCGATTTTGGTGTAATTGGTAACGAGCCAGTTACATCCATTACCAAAGGCAAATCATATGGTGTAGAATTTATGATTCAGCAAAAGCTATTTAAGGGCTTTTACGGAATTATTGCCTATACAATGGTAACTAGCCAGTTTCAAGACAAAAAAAGCAATTACATTGCATCATCTTGGGATAATGGAAACATTGTTTCTTTAACCTTTGGTAAAAAATTCAAACGTAATTGGGAAGTAGGAGCGAAGTGGCGTTATTTAGGTGGAAGCCCATACACTCCGGTGGATGCACAAGCATCATCCATTAAAACAGTTTGGGACATTAACGGACGCGGTTTGCCTGATTATAACCAGTTAAACACACAACGATTGAAATCCTATCACCAATTGGATGTTCGTGTCGACAAAAAATTCTTCTTTAAAAAATGGTCGTTGAATGTGTATTTAGATATTCAGAATTTATACCGTTCAAAATCGGAGCAATCTCCATTATTATTGTTGGATAGAGATGCGAATGGAAATGCACAAACCGACCCTTCAAATCCAGCAGCGTATAAAACGAAGTTTGTAGAAAACTATTCTACAGTGTCATTGCAGACCTTAGGAATTATTATTGAATTTTAACCAATAAAAAAGGAACTCATTTGAGTTCCTTTTTTATTGATACTAGTTATTTGTATTATTCAATTCCTAATCTTGTCATAACATCCATACTCACACCAGTAGTTGAATAACCACCATCATGGAAAAGATTTTGCATTGTAACCATGCGTGTTAAATCAGAGAATAATGTAATACAATAGTTTGCACAATCTTCAGCCGTTGCATTTCCTAATGGAGCAATAGCATTAGCATAATCGTAAAAATCACCAAATCCTTTAATACCTGTTCCAGCTGTCGTTTTTGTAGGCGATTGAGAAACAGTGTTAATACGCACTTTTTTATCTAAACCATAGTGGTATCCAAAGCTACGCGCAATTGATTCAAGCATTGCTTTAATATCAGCCATATCTGTATAAAACGGATACGTACGTTGTGCAGCCATGTATGTTAATGCTACAACACTTCCCCATTCGTTGATAGCGTCCATTTTTTTAGCTACTGCCAACATTTTATGAAGCGACATTGCTGATACATCAATACCTTTCATGTAATAATCGTAATTCGATTCTGTATAAGGAATGTTTTTACGAATGTTTACACTCATACCAATTGAATGCAATACAAAGTCGATTTTACCACCCAAAACTTCTTGTGATTCTGTAAATAGCTTCGTTAAGTCCTCAACACTAGTTGCATCAGCAGGGATAATTTTAGAATTGGTTTTTTCTGCTAGTTTGTTTATTTCGCCCATGCGCATTGCAATTGGAGCATTTGTTAAAACAAAGGTAGCACCTTGTTCATGTGCCTTTTCTGCTACTTTCCAAGCAATTGAATTTTCATCCAAAGCTCCAGTAATAATACCACGTTTACCTTTTAATAAGTTGTATGACATAATTTTAAATATTGAGTTTATTTTTTTTTAATAATAAAATTTTATTCTTCTTATTTTTTATCCAACATCCAACATCCAACATCTGATATCTTCAATCGTTTATACAAATATAACAATTCCTTTAATTTTTAAGCAATTCCTTTGCATTGCTAATGGCAGCTGCAGTTGGCGACCCTGTACTTAACATTTTTGCAATTTCTTGAATTCGCTCTTCGCTATTCAGTTTTTTAATATTACTATAGGTTTTATTGTTTTTATCTTCCTTGTATACAAATAGATGCGATTCCCCTTTACTCGCAATTTGAGGTAAATGGGTGATGGTAATTACTTGCATTATATCCGACATCGTATTCATAATGCTTCCAACTTTATCAGCAACATCGCCCGATACTCCCGTATCAATTTCATCAAAAATGATGGTGGGCAAAGCTGTTAATTGAGCAATCAACGATTTAATACTTAGCATTAATCGCGATAACTCACCGCCTGATGCCACTTTGTTAAGCTCTTTAAAATCACTTCCTTTATTTGCAGAAAACAAGAAGCTAATTTTATCCATACCAGTAGTTCCAAATTGCTCCAATGCTGTTTGATTGATTTTTAATTGTGCATTCGGCATGGATAAAGCCGAAAGGAGGTTTGCTATTTCCTTTTCGATTTTTGGAATTACCTTTTTACGATTATCGGAAAGTGTTTTAGATTTTGATGTTAATGTCTTAGTTGATTGTCCGAGCGCAGCTTTTGTTTTTTGTATTTCAGTTTCAAGCGAACTAAAATCCAATAATTTATTACTTAATTCTTCTTTAATCGCAATTAACTCTTCAATCGTTTTTACTTGATGCTTTTGTTGCAAACGATAAATTGAATCAAGCTTCTCATTTAATAGCTCAATACGTTTTGGGTCGTAAACAATTTCTTGTTCCAGCGATTCCAATTCGTTTGAAATATCTTTTAATTCAATGTAGGCGCTATTAATGCGTGTGTTTAGTTCTGCAATTTCGGGTTTGAATTTGCTCAATGAATTTAGAATTGCTTTTATTTCGTTGAATGATGAAAGTAAATTTTGTTCACCACCAGCTAACCTAAATGCAGCTTTCGATAAATTTAGTTTAATGTCTTCTGCATTGTTGAGTGTCTCCAACTCTTGTTCCATCTCCACTTGCTCACCAACCTTCAGGTTCGTGTCTTCCAATTCATTAAATTGAAATTGAAAATAATCCAAGTCTTTTTTAGCTTGCGATTCACGTTCAATTAATTCGTTTAATTGTTTTTCAAGCGATTTGTAGTTTTTGAATTCCGATTTGTATTCCGTCAAAACATCCTCATGTTTTGCAAATGCATCAACTACTGATAACTGAAAATCGGCACCATTCAACGAAAGTGTTTGGTGTTGGGAATGGATGTCAATCAAACGCTCTCCCAATTCTTTTAATTGGTTAAGTGTAACTGGAGTGTCGTTTATGAATGCTCTTGATTTGCCTTCTGGATTGATTTCTCTTCGAATAGTTGAAACCGCTTCGTAGTCAAGCTCATTGTCCTTGAAAAAATCTTTTAATTTATATTCCTTAATGTTAAAGGCGGCTTCAATAATGCATTTTTTTGTTTTGTCTTGTAATGATTGGGTATCGGCACGTGAGCCAGCAATTAATCCGAGTGCACCAAGTAAAATGGATTTACCAGCACCTGTTTCACCAGTAATGATTGTTAAACCATCCGTTAATTCAACTTCTAGCTTATCAATTAAGGCGTAATTTTGGACAGATAAATGTTTTAGCATAATGTTGCTAAATTAAAATTTTAATAGGCGCTATTCTCTAAAAAAGAAGAAAAGAAATTAACAGTTTTTCCGAAGAGTAACTAGTAAACAGGGAATAGGGAATAGTAAATAGTAAATAGATCTAACTTACAACCAACAACCAGCAACCAACAACCAACAACCAACAACCAACAACCAACAACCAACAACCAACTACTGATTGGCCATTATTTTTTGGTATTTATTACTATTGGTAGGATCAATATCGTTTAGTAAGGTCATTACTTTTGATTTTTCATCGGCAAAAGCACCCGAGAAAATATTGATAATTTCATCCGATTTGGCATTAAAAAAGACTTGCATGGCAAAGGAAAGTGGACGTGCTTGATGTACCTTTCTTAAAGATTCCAAAGCCTCTAATAAATTTGCTCTACCACCTTCTTTATTAGTAACCATTTCATCTAAACCTTTACGGTGGTAGTTATACATACATTCGCGAATATTTACAAATGGTGCATCTAGCATATTTGTGATTAACCAATAACGATTTTTATTGCTTTCAAAAGCTCTCCAGCCTGGCTCAGAAGCATTTTGTGCATTGTTAACAATATTCTGTGCTTTTTGCAAATATGTTGTTCCTCCGCTTGGCGAAAAGGTATCATAATCCATTCCAATAATCATGTAGGCATAAAAACCTAGAACAGAGGTTAGATTAGTTGTAAACTGATTTTCGTTAAATTCTAAGGGCTGATTTTCTAAATAGGAAAATTGAAAGTCATTGTCATTATAGTTCAAAAGCACTGAATTGTAAGATGATTTGAAAACTGGTCTTCTTGATTGAACTTGTATAGTGGCTACAAACTGATCGGTAGATGGACGCTCTGTTACATTAATAAGAATACTACAATCGATACGTTCATCTAATTTAAACTGATCGTTCGTCCATTTCTTATTGTTCATAAATTCGAAAATGGCGGTTTGTAAAGTTGTAAAAACACGTTTGTCGGTGCCTTGCACCTGTTGCGACAATACCTGAACTTTACAATTAAGTTCCTGAGCAACACCAGAAATTACGGAAACAAAAAATAAAAGGAATAAATACTTACGCACGGGTTTATTTTTTAGATTTCAATTTTTTTATCGCTTCAACAATATCCTTTGCTGTTTCTTGCTTTGATTTCAACTCAAATTTAGTGGATTTATTGTATTTGTCAATAAGAGTAATCTTATTTGTATCGGTTTTGAATCCAGCTCCTATATCTTTTAGGGAATTTAAAACAATTAGGTCTAGATTTTTCTTTTTGATTTTAATTTTTGCATTTTCTACTTCATTATTTGTTTCCAATGCAAAGCCAATAAGTAGCTGTCCTGCCTTTTTTAATTTTCCTAATTCAGCTAATGTATCTTTTGTAGGAACCAGTTCAATTTGTTTAGTAGCAGTCGATTTTTTAATTTTTTGATTTGCAACATTCGCAGGCTTGAAATCCGCAACTGCTGCAGCAAGTATAGCTATGTCTGCCTTTTTAAAAGCCTTTGTACTTTCAGAATATAATTCTTCTGCACTAGTAATATCAACACGCTTAATTGTTGCATTTTTTGTTGTTAATGAATTGGGTCCACAAACAAGTGTAACCTCTGCACCTTGATTGGCCAGCTCTTCAGCTATAGCAAATCCCATTTTACCACTAGAGTGATTTCCAATAAAACGAACAGGATCAATTGCTTCATAGGTTGGACCTGCTGTAACTAGAACTTTTTTATTATGCAGGGGTAAGTTTGCAGAAAACTCTTTCTCAATAAATTGAACAATGGTTTCAGGCTCAGCCATTCGTCCTTCACCCACCAAACCGCTTGCTAATTCTCCATGTTCTGGATGAATAATGATGTTTCCAAAGGTGGAAAGTTGTTTTAGGTTTTTAAGTGTGCTTGCATGTTTATACATATCCAAATCCATTGCAGGTGCAAAGTAAACTTTGCAACGAGCAGATAGATATGTAGCAAGTAAAAGGTTATCACAAATACCATTTGCCATTTTAGCAATTGTATTTGCCGAAGCAGGGGTAATGAGCATGCAATTGGCCCATAGACCAAGTTCTACATGGTTATTCCATTCACCTGATTCATTTTTTTTGAATTCAATTAAAACAGGATTTTTGGATAGAGTGGAAAGGGTTAATGGTGTTATAAATTCAGTTGCCGCTTTCGTCATAACAACTTTTACATTCGCTCCTTTTTTGATAAATAGACGCACCAAATGAGCTGCTTTGTAGGCTGCAATACTTCCAGTAACACCAATTAATATGTTTTTCCCTTTTAGCATGTGTAAAATAAAAAGTTGGCAGTTTTCAACTTCTCAGTAGCAAATTGCTTCCTGTAAAATTGCCGACTGCCAACCTTAAAAAGTAAGATAGATTACTTTTGAGTATCTGTAAGTGGATTACGGTAATAAATTTTATTTTCCATAAACTCATTGATAGCAATTAATGAAGGTTTTGGTAAACGCTCATAATATTTCGAAATTTCGATTTGTTCGCGGTTTTCAAAAATCTCTTCTAAGTTATCAGTATGAGAAGCAAATTCAGCCAATTTATTAGTAAGCTCTTCTTTCATTTCAGCACTAATTTGGTTAGCACGTTTTGAAATAATTGCAATACTCTCGTATAGATTTCCAGTACTTGTATCCAAATTTCTTAAATCACGAGTTGTAGTTGTTAAATCAGCGTTTGTTTTTTTGTAGTCCATTTTATTTATGATGTTTGTTTATTATACTTTTCTAAACTTTTTAAAGCACTATTGTAAATACTTTCCGCAAGTTTCAAATATTCACTCTTTGGAAATGATTCTGCAAATTTAGTATAAGAATCGATAGCAGCCTTAAATCGTTCCTGTTTTTTTGAGTCAATACTGTTTAACGCGAGTAAATAATAGGATTTAATTACCAAATAATTCAATTCTTCACGATGCTTTGTATCAGGGAAATCGTTTAAATGATTGCCAAAGGAGGTGATAGAAGCTTTGTAATCGTTCATATTGTAATAAAGCATGGCATTTTCGTACGATTTATTCTCCAATTTTGCTCTTAATTTGTCTAAAATATCATTACAATCCTTGATTTTATCACTTTTAGGATATTGATTGGTGAACTTCTGAAACTCCTTGATTGCCAGTTTGGTATCAATTTGGTCCAGAC